>QMPS01000029.1 GCA_003648675.1 Aquificota bacterium | reverse complement strand
GATGCACGAGATGGCTTCTTCCCTGGCTCTCAGGGCCAATCCTGAGCTTCATCCCCTTCTGGCTAAAAAGGAAGAGAACAGGATCCTTCTGGTGGTGGTCACCTCCGACAGGGGGTTGTGTGGAGCCTTCAACACCAACATCCTGAGCCGGGCTGAGGAGTTTGTTAGGGAGAAGAGGCAGGGAGGCAAAGAGGTTTTCATTGTAGCCATAGGCCGTAAGGCCCGGGACTACTTCAAGAGAAGGCCCGAGTTTCAGGTGGTGAGGGTGTTGGTGGACTTTTTCCTGAAGAGGGTAGAATACAATGATGCTGCCATGTTGGCAGAGTTGGTGACGGCAGAGTATGTGAACGACAAGTACGACGCTGTTTATGTCATATATAATGAGTTTAAGTCGGCCATCCGGCAGGATGTGACAGTGGAAAGGCTCTTACCTATAGAGCCCATAGAAGTTAGGGAGAAGGAGATCGTGGTGGATTTCATTTATGAGCCTTCTCCTCAGGAGATCCTCGACGAGCTGTTGCCTCTTCACTTCAAGACTCAGGTTTACAGGGTCTTTCTGGAGTCCTATTCCAGCGAGCAGGGTGCCCGGATGACGGCTATGGACAACGCAACCAAGAATGCTGAGGAGATGATTAAGACCCTCACGTTGCAGTACAATAAGGCTAGGCAGGCTTCCATCACTAAGGAAATTCTGGAGGTGGTGGCTGGTGCCGAGGCCTTGACCTAGAAGGTTGATGGGGAGGAGTGCAATGGAGAAGAACGTAGGGCAGGTGGTTCAGGTTATGGGGAACGTGGTGGACGTGGAGTTCGAACCCGGTCGGCTCCCCGCCCTCTACAATGCCCTGGAGCTTAAAGAGAGGGATGAAACCCAGGGTATAGATTTTGACCTCATACTGGAAGTGGAGCAGCATCTGGGTAACAACAGGGTGAGGTGTGTGGCCATGGGACCTACGGAGGGTCTGGTGAGGGGTATGAAGGTGACGGACACAGGAGCCCCTATCAAGACCCCTGTTGGCCGTGGGGTCCTGGGCAGGGTTCTTAATGTGTTGGGCCAGCCCGTGGACAAAGGTGAGGACGTGGAGGCTGAGGAGTACTGGCCCATTTTGAGGCCTGCTCCCTCCTTTGAGGAGCAAGCCACCAGCACAGAGGTCCTGGAGACAGGCATCAAGGTCATTGACTTGTTGGAGCCCTATTGTAAAGGAGGCAAAACGGGGCTCTTCGGCGGTGCTGGTGTCGGTAAGACGGTTATCATCATGGAGCTCATCCGCAACATTGCTATTGAGCACGGTGGTGTCTCCGTCTTCATCGGTGCTGGAGAGAGGACCAGGGAGGGTACGGACCTGTGGCTGGAGACCCAGCATGCCGGGGTTTTGGACAAGACGGCCCTCATTTATGGCCAGATGACTGAGCCTCCTGGATGCCGTTTCCGTGTCTCCCACACGGGGCTTACTGTGGCTGAGTATTTCCGTGACGTGGAGGGCCAGGACGTGCTGGTCTTTATCGACAACATCTTCCGTTTCGCTCAGGCAGGTTCCGAGGTGTCGGCCCTCCTGGGCCGTATGCCTTCGGCTGTTGGTTACCAACCCACTCTGGCCACGGACATTGCCCAGCTCCCAGAGAGAATTACCTCTACTAAGAAGGGTTCCATCACTGCCGTTCAAGCTGTGTACGTGCCTGCCGACGACCTGACAGATCCCGCTCCCGCCACCACCTTTGCCCATCTAGACGCTACTACCGTCCTTTCCAGGCAGATCGCTGAGCTGGGGATCTATCCCGCTGTGGACCCCCTGGACTCTACTTCCCGTATCTTGGATCCCAAGATCGTGGGGGAGGAGCACTACGTGGTGGCCCGGAGGGTCCAGCAGATTCTTCAGAGGTACAAGGAGCTTCAGGAGATCATAGCCATTCTGGGTATGGAGGAGCTCTCAGAAGAGGACAAGATCATCGTCAACAGGGCCCGTCGCATCCAGAGGTTCCTGTCTCAGCCCTTCTTTGTGGCTGAGCAGTTCACGGGTAGGCCCGGACGTTATGTGCCCTTGGAGGATACCGTCAAAAGTTTCAAGGCTCTGGTGGAAGGTGAGTATGACGACCTCCCAGAGGCAGCTTTTTACATGGTGGGAACCATAGAGGAGGCGGTGGAGAAGGCCCAGGAAATGAAGAAGGGGGTCTAGAGCATGGCGGAGAAGGCCCTGAAACTGGAGATAGTGACTCCCCAACGTCTGGCCCTTTCTCAGGAGGTGGCGGTGGTCACCGTTCCCGGTGGGGAGGGAGAGTTTGGGGTTCTACCGGGCCATACCCCCTTTCTCACCACCGTTAGGCCGGGAAGGTTAGTTTATGAGGCTGGAGGTAAAAGGGAGGCCTTGGCTATTGGGTGGGGCTACGCCGAGGTGGGTCCGTCTAAGGTGCTGATCCTCACTGAGATGGCCAAGAGACCAGGGGAGATAGATAGGGACGAGGTCCGCCGGGAGTACGAGGAACTCTCCCAGCGCCTCCATGGTGAAATTACACCTGAAGAGAGGGAGGCTTTGTCCAGGAGACTGGAGAGGATCAAAGCCCAGTTGAAGGTCTTGGAATCGGCTTAGGAAAAGGGAGGTAGTATGAGGCCAGCCGCCGGGCTGGCCTTTTCTTTTTATGGTAGGCCTTACGGAAGGCTGTCTGTCCGGGGCATTCTTATATATTTCCAGACGGCCCGGTTGTGTTCTGCCAGTGTTCTGGAGAAGTAGTGGGTACCGTCTCCCTTGGAGACAAAGTAGAGGTAGTCCACAGGTGCTGGGTTTACAGCAGCCTTTAAAGCGGCCAACCCTGGATTGCAAATGGGCCCGGGCGGTAGCCCTTTATGTCGGTAGGTGTTGTAGGGAGAGTCAATGGCAAGGTCCCTCTTGCTTAGCTGGAGTTTTTCTTGGCCGTATTTCAGTTTGATGGCGTAGATCACTGTGGGATCTGCTTGGAGTTTCATCCCCCTTTTGAGTCTGTTGTGGTAGACGGCGGAGACCAGGGGCATTTCGCTCTTCACAAATGTTTCTTTCTGGATGATAGAGGCCAGGGTGACAGCTTCGTAGAGGGTGAGACCAATCTCGTGGCATTTTTCCTTTATGGTAGGGGTGATTCTATTCCAGAAGGTGTAGATCATCTTTTCCACCACCCGCTGGGGAGGAGAATTCCTGGGGAACCGGTAGGTTTCCGGGAAGAGGAAACCTTCAGCGGTTTCTCCGGGCACCTTCATTTTCTTGAGAAGGGAGGGGTTGGTGGTGGCGTTGAGGAAATCTTCCTCCTGGGAGAGGATACCTTCCCGTACCATGAGATGGGCGATGTCGAACATGTCCAGACCTTCCCAGATAACAACTCTGCGGAGGTAAATTTTGCCTTTTATCAGGGTGTCCGCCAGGGTTCTGATGGAGTGACCCGTGGAGATCATGTACTCTCCCGCTTTAAGGTCCCTGGAGTGGCCAGTGAGCTTCAAATATAGGCGGAAGACGAAAGGATTTACCCTGATACCCTTTTTGTCTAACTTATTGAGGAAGCTTTTTAAAGGTTCTCCCCTTTCCAGAACCACCAGAGCCGAGGCATTTCCCCTGCCCAAGGGCATGTTTATGAAGTAGAAGCAACCTAGCAGTATGTAGAAAGCCAAGGCGGCAATGGATACCCCTGTAACTAGACCTATTATGTAGGGTTTTTCTTCCTGAGAAATCATGGGTTATCTCCTGGGTTTGAAGGTGAGTCTTATGGGTACTCCTTCTAGGCCCAGGTCTTCTGCCAGAGCCTTTTCCAGATAGCGCTTGTAGGTGGGAGGCACCCTTTGAGGCATGTTGGTGAAGAGGAGGAAGTGGGGAGGAGCCGTGGATGCTTGGGTGCCGTAGTAGATTTTGAGCCGTTTGCCCTCCAGGGTGGGAGCGTACCGAGCTGTGACCTTTTCGAGGGTTTTGTTGAGGATACTGGTGGGGATCTGGGCCGTGAACCTGCGATTCAGTGAGGCAGCCTCCTCTAGAAGTTGGGTGATGCCCTTCCCTGTCACTGCCGAGGTGTAGATGGGGTTGAAGGGGGGCAAGAAATGGAACTTTACCCTGAGGAGGGCCTCTAGCCTCTTTTGGTTTTGTGGAGTAAGAAGGTCGGCCTTACTGACAGCTATGAGGCAGACCCTTTTCTCCCTTTCAATAAGCCCGGCGATCTTTTGATCCTGGGTGGTGGGTCCCTCTTGGGCGTCTACAAGTAGGAGGCATATATGGGCCTTCTTAATGCTCCTTACAGTTCTAGTGATGGAGTAGGCCTCCAAAGGAGAATCCACCCGGGCCTTTCTCCTGAGCCCGGCCGTATCTATGAGAACGAAATTCTTGCCTTTATAGGTCAAGGTTACCTCTATGGCATCTCGGGTGGTCCCTGGGGTTTCACTCACCACCACCCTCTCTTCTCCCAGTAAGCGGTTGAGGAGGCTGGACTTGCCTACATTGGGCCTGCCAACTATGGCCAAGGGAATGGTCTCTTCGTCCTGGGGGATGGCTTCTTCTTGGATTTCCAGCTGAGAAAAGAGGCTTTCCATGAGATCATGAATCCCCTTTCTTTGGAGGACAGAGATGAGGTAGAGATTTTCTTCTCCCAACTCGTAAAAGGCAGTGGCCTCTTCCTCCCACCGGCCACTCTCCACCTTGTTGACGGCTACCAGGTAGGGTTTTCCACTCTTTTTGAGGAGGGTGTGGATCTCCTTGTCTAAGGGGTGGAGCCCGTCCCTCACGTCCACCATAAAGATGCAGATGTCGGCCTCCTCCATGGCCCTTTGGGCTTGGCGCTGGATCTCTTCTCCTAAGTGGGAGTCTTCCAAGCCCATTCCCCCTGTGTCAATGATGATAGCTTTTTTCCCCTCCCAGGTGATCTCTTCCTCCATTCGGTCTATGGTCACCCCCGGTGTGGGGGCGATCACAGCCTTTCTCTTTCTGGCTAGGAGGTTGAATAGGCTGGACTTACCTACATTGGGCCGGCCCACTATGGCGATTTTAGGTGGTGCCATGGCTTTTCTCCAGTCTTTCCTTCTTTACTCTGTCTAGTAGGCCGTTGATGAACTTGTAAGCTTTGCTCGAGGAGTATTTCTTGGCCAGTTCTATCGCTTCGTCTATGGCCACAGCTGGAGGTATCGTGGGATCGTAGAGCATCTCATAGAGGGCTAGTTTCAGTATGGCTCTATCCACTAAGTCTATCCTCTCTTTCCGCCACTTGCTGTACTCTTCTATGATTTCTTCCAGATCTCTTTCTCTCTCTTTCACCTTTTTACGAAGTTCCAAGGCTTTCTCTTTCAGGGATGGGGAAACAGCTTCCTCTTGGAGAAGTTCAAAGGTCTCCTCCAGAGGAGGTTCTTCCTGGAAGTGGTCCTGAAATAGAAGGGCCAAGGCCAGTTCCCTGGCTTTACTCCTGCTGTTGGGCTTCATCTCATGAGGGAAGCTTCTCGAGGAGGTTGGCCATCTCCAAGGCTGCCAGGGCAGCGTCGCCTCCCTTGTTGCCCATCTTGGTTCCTGCCCTCTCTACAGCTTGTTCTATGGTGTCGGCGGTGATGACGCCATAGATCACGGGGACCCCTGTTTCCAGGCTCACCTGGGCTATGCCCTTGGTCACCTCAGAGCTGACGTATTCAAAGTGGGGGGTGGCTCCGCGAATCACGGCGGAGAGGCAGATGACCCCATGGAACTTCCCGCTGGAAGCCAGTTTCTTGGCCACTAGTGGAACCTCAAAGGCCCCGGGCACTTTCACCAGAGTGATATTCTCTTGGTCCACTCCATGGCGCAATAGCTGGTCCAGAGCGCCCTCCACCAGTTTGGTGGTGATGAAGTCGTTGAACCTGCTCACTACTAGGGCAAATTTTAGCCCTTCTCCTCTCAGTTCTCCTTCCCATGTCTGCATGGTTCCACTCCTAAAGGGCCTATATGTGGCAGAGATAGTGGCCCATTTTCTGTTTTTTGGCGGCTAGGTAGTCCCGGTTGAACTCGCAGGGCGGAATCTCTATGGGAACCCTCTCCACCACTTCCAGTCCGTATCCTTTGAGCCCCACAATCTTTCTAGGGTTGTTGGTTAAAAGACGAATCTTTTTTACGCCCAGGTCTACCAGAATCTGAGCTCCTAGACCGTAGTCCCTGAGATCTGGAGGAAAGCCCAACCTTTCGTTGGCTTCCACCGTGTCCAGGCCCTCATCCTGGAGGTGGTAGGCCTTGATTTTATTCCCCAGGCCTATGCCTCTGCCTTCCTGGGAGAGGTAAACTACGATACCTCGGCCTTCCTGAGCAATCATTTCCATGGCCTTGTGGAGTTGAGCACCACAGTCACATCTCTTGGAATGGAAGACGTCACCAGTGAGGCACTGGGAATGCATTCTTACCAGAACAGGATCGTCAGTGCTCACATCGCCCATGACCAGGGCCACGTGAGTGAAGTTGTCTATGTGGTTGTCATACGCGATGATCTTAAAGTCTCCGAAGTCTGTGGGTAGGTCAGCTTCGGATACCCTGTAGACCAAGAACTCTTTCTGGAGTCTGTAGTGAATAAGGTCAGCTATAGTGATAATTTTTAGTCCGTGTTTCCTGGCGAATTCCATGAGCTGAGGTACCCGAGCCATGGTGCCGTCGTCGTTCATGATTTCGCAGATTACCCCTGCGGGGTAGAGGCCTGCCAGTCTTGCCAGATCCACTGAGCCTTCGGTATGGCCTGCCCTCCTTAAGACCCCGCCTTTCCTTGCTCTTAAGGGGAAGACGTGGCCGGGTCTCACCAGGTCTTCCGGTTTGCTCTCGGGGTCTATGGCTACTCTTATAGTGTGTGCCCGATCGGCGGCGGATATGCCCGTGGTCACGCCGTGACGGGCGTCTACAGAGACGGTGAAGGCCGTACCGTAGGGGGTTCCATTGTCCATGGGTGCCATGAGGGGCAGCTGGAGTTGTTCCACCCTTTCTGGGGTGAGGGCAAGGCAGATAAGGCCCCGCCCATATTTGGCCATGAAGTTTATGGCTTCGGGGGTCACTTTTTCTGCGGCTAGGACCAGGTCCCCTTCGTTTTCCCGATCCTCGTCGTCCACCATTATGACCATCTTTCCGGCTCTGATGTCTTCAATGGCCTCATCTATGGTGTTGAAGCGGTAGTCTCCCATCTCTTTGCTCCTGTTTTTGATGGGAGTTAAATATAACCGCCTCCAAGCGATGTCAACTGAAGAGGCTTTCCCCATTCTTGCCCCCGGGAGCCTCAGGGTATATCCTCGTTCAAAAACGCCTGGAGGTATTAGTGATGAATAGAAGATGGGTGACTGTGCTGGTCATCCTCTTGGTCTTCTCTTTCGCCATACCGGTACATGCCTTGAAGGTTCTGAGGGGCAGAGATTTTTATGACTATGTGGAGGTGAGGAAAGATAGGATAGTGGCTCCCCCGGGAGAGAGCGTACACTGGGTACTGGTTTGGAACCACCGGAGGCTCAATGCGGCCATCTTCGACATTCCTCCTCTTTTGGAGTGCAAAGGGGCTACCATCAGTTTGGAGCCCCAGCCCAACTTTTGTCGCGGTGAAGAGGGCTGGAGGCTCTTCATCAAACGCAAGGGTTACATCAAGGTGGTGGTGAGCAACCCGGGAGTTGCAGCTCAGTGTTTGGTGGCAATTCCTTGTAGGAGCTATGATGGACGGCTCAGGGACGTTATACCCCTCAAGATCTGGCTGATAGAGGGGAATCAGTGAGGGAGGCTGTCTCTATCGTGGGTTTAGGGCGGGTTGGTACTGCCCTGGCCGTGGCTCTCAAAGAGAGGGGCTACATCCTCAAAAGTTTGGCAGACAAG
>QMPS01000028.1 GCA_003648675.1 Aquificota bacterium | reverse complement strand
GCCTGGGCCATGTCAGGACGCCCACCACCGCCACCGCCTACCACTTTAGCCACAGCCTTCACTAGCTCCCCCGCATGGAGTCTCTTGCCCGCAATATCTTTGGTTAGAGCGCAGAGGAGGGTTACCTTGCCCTCTGAAACCGAGGCCAGAAGGACCGCTGAGGTCCCCAGCTTCTGACGTAGGCGATCAGCCATAGCCCTCAAACCCTCCACATCGGTGCCGTCCATTCTCACAGCCAGCACCTTCACCCCCTTCACCTCCCCAACATCGGACAGGATATCCCCTGTCGCTTGGGAGGCCAACCTATCCTTGAGGCGGGAGATTTCCTTCTCCAACTCTTTCACCTGGGCCAGGAGGCGCTCCACCCTGGAGAGCTCCTCTCCAGGTTTAGCTTTGAGAAGCCCCCCTATAGCCCTCATGGCAGCATCCTCTCCACGGATATGCTCCAGCAGGGCACCCCGGGCCAAGGCCTCTATCCTGCGGACCCCGGCGGCCACACCACCCTCATGAACAATCTTGAACATGCCTATGTTGCCCGTACGCTTCACGTGGGTACCTGCACAGAGCTCTTTGCTGAAGTCGCCCACCATGACCAAACGCACCTTGTCCTCATACTTCTCATCAAAAAGGGCCATAGCCCCCATCTCCATAGCCTTTTCCAGGTCAGTGACAAGGGTTTCTACGGGGTGATCCTCCCATATCCTCTCGTTCACCAAATCCTCCACCCTCTTCAGCTCCTGGGGTGTCAGAGGAGCGAAATGGGTGAAGTCAAACCTGAGACGGTCAGGAGCCACTAGGGAACCCGCCTGCTTCACATGATCCCCCAAAACTTGGCGCAGAGCCCAATGGAGGAGATGGGTGGCAGTGTGATGGGCCATGATGTTCCTTCTGTCCTCCTCGTCCACCCGGGCTAGAGCTTCATCGTTCACCCTCAGAGTTCCCCTTTCCACTTTGCCTCTGTGGACAAAGAGGTTGGGCAGAGGCTTCTGGGTATCCTCTACACGGAAACGGGCGTTCAGGGTCTCCAGATAGCCTTTGTCTCCCACCTGACCACCTGCCTCGCCGTAAAAGGGAGTACGATCAAGGACTACCTCACCCTCTTCGCCCTCTTCCAGGGTTTCCACCTGCCGACCACCTTTGATGATGGCCACCACCTTGCCCCTGTCCTCCATGGTCTCATAGCCTGTGAAGACTATGGGACCCCGGGCCTTCTCCAGCTCCAAGTAGACAGGGGGCACTTCCCGAGCCTCACCAGCCCAGCTGGCCCGGGCTTGCTCTCTCTGACGCTCCATCTCCTCATCGAAGCCCTCCAGATCTACCTCTAAGCCCTCTTCCTTGGCCACATCCTGGGCCAGATCCAAAGGAAACCCATAGGTGTCGTAGAGTTTAAAGAGAGCCTTACCCGGAAGGACCTTCTCACTCCTGGCCTTCACATCATCCACAATCTCTGCCAACATCCGAAGACCGTACTCCAGAGTGCTGCTGAAGCGCTCCTCCTCCATACGGGTGATCTTGGCCACCAGCTCCCGGGACTCCACCAGCTGGGGGTACACCTCCTTCATCATCTCCACCACCCAGTCTGTCACTTTATAAAGGAAGGGCTCCTTCATTCCCAAAAGACGGCCATGGCGAGCCGCTCTTCGAAGGATCCTGCGGAGGACGTATCCCCTACCCTCATTGGAGGGCAGCACCCCATCTGAGATAAGAAAGGTGGTGGCTCTAGCGTGGTCGGCTATCACCCGGATAGAGACATCGGTGTTACCCGAAGCGCCATAAGTCGCTCCTGAAAGGTCCTCCACAAAGGCGATGAGAGGGCGGAAGAGGTCAGTATCGAAGTTGGATCTCACACCCTGCAGAACCGCCGCCAGACGCTCCAGGCCCATGCCCGTGTCTATGCTGGGTTTAGGCAAAGGTGTAAGGCTGCCTTCTCTGTCCCTGTTAAACTGCATAAAGACCAGGTTCCACAGCTCCAGAAAGCGGTCGCAGTCGCAGTAGATGTCACAATTGGGACCACAGGCCATGTCCTCGCCCTGGTCTATAATGATCTCAGAACAGGGGCCACATGGACCCGTGTCCCCCATGGCCCAGAAATTGTCCTTCTCCCCCATACGGACAATACGCTCTTCGGGGAAACCCACCTCCCTGGACCATATCTCAAAGGCCTCGTCGTCGTCCTGGAATATGGTGACCCAGAGCCTCTCTTTGGGCAGTCCATACACCTCGGTAAGGAGCTCCCAAGCAAAAAGGATGGCTTCACGCTTGAAGTAATCCCCAAAGGAGAAGTTGCCCAGCATTTCGAAAAAGGTATGGTGCCGGGCCGTGTACCCCACGTTTTCCAGGTCATTGTGCTTGCCACCCGCCCTCACACACTTTTGACAAGAAGTGGCCCGGGTATAAGGCCTCTTCTCCTTACCCAAAAATACGTCTTTAAACTGGACCATCCCGGCGTTGGTGAAGAGAAGAGTTGGATCGTCATGGGGCACTAGGGAAGAGCTGGGCACTCTGGTATGCCCCTTTTTCTCAAAAAAGCTCAGAAAAGTCTCCCTCACCTCATTAGACGTCATCTCTCCCCCCTCAAAATCTCTCTATCTTCAACTTGGTCCTCTCAGAACCCCTGTCCTCCTCCTCAACCCTCTCCATCTCAAGCTTGGTCATCTCTGCCGCCGACAGGATACCCCGAATCCTCAACTTGAACTCGTCGGGGTTGCTGCACTGGGCCAGGGCCTCCTCCAAGGTGATGAGATTCCTCTGATAGAGATCGAAGAGGGACTGATCGAAGGTCTGCATGCCGTACTGGGCATAACCCTCGGAGATAAGTGTTCTCATGGTCTTAAACTTCTCCGGAATGAGAATAGCCTCCCTCACGGCAGGTGTGGCTATCAAAATCTCCATGGCAGGCACCCGCCCGCCCCCTTTCTTCCTCACCAGCCTCATGGATATCACCGCCTTAAGGACCGAGGCCAGCTGTATACGAATCTGTTTCTGGTAATAGGGGGGAAAGACAGAGATGATACGGTTGACCGTCTCTGGAGCATCCAGAGTGTGGAGGGTTGAAAGGACCAGGTGCCCCGTCTCAGCGGCTGTAAGGGCCGTCTGCATAGTCTCCAGGTCTCTCATCTCACCCACCATGATGACATCCGGGTCCTGCCTGAGAGAACTCCTCAGAGCCGTATGAAAGTCACCCACATCGGTGCCCACCTCCCGCTGGGAGATGATGCTCCTCTCATCTCTGAAGAGGAACTCAATGGGATCCTCTATGGTGATAATGTTAGTAGTCTTGTTTTTGTTGATGTGCTCAATCATAGCAGCCAGGGTAGTGGACTTTCCCGAACCGGTGGTACCCGTCACCAGAATGAGCCCCCTGGGCTCCATGGCCAGGTCCTTCAAGATGAGGGGGAGGTTGAGCTCCTCTATGGACGGCACTCCCATGGGCACGTGCCTCATGACGATAGAAACGCTCCCCCTCTGCATATAGATACTCACCCTGAAACGTCCCAGACCTGAGACCCCATATCCACACTCAGCCTCCATCTCCTCCTGGAGCCTCTTATGGAGCCTGGGAGGCAGAATGGTCAGGGCCAACTCCATGGTATCTTCGGGAGTGAGTATAGGATAACTCTCCTGGCGATGGAGCACCCCGTCTATTCTGAAAACAGGGGGGTTACCCGCCTTGATATGAACGTCTGAAGCCCTGGCCTCCACAGCCTTGTGCAAAAGATCGTGGAGATCCACCGAAACATTCTCAGCCATCTCAAACCTCCTGGCCCGGAGCCTCCCTGGCCTCCAGTCCCAGCTTAGACCTTATTTCTCTCTCTATCTTCTCCATAACCTCGGGATCTGTACGCAACAACTCTCTGACATTCTCCTTGCCCTGGCCCAAGCGCATGTCACCGTAAGAGAACCAGGCACCGCTCCTCTGAATAACGCCCAGATCCAGAGCCATATCTATGAGGCATCCCTCTTTGGATATACCCTGCCCATAGAGGATCTCGAACTCCACCTCTCGGAATGGAGGCGCCAACTTGTTCTTCACCACCTTCACCTTCACCCGATTGCCTAAAACGTTGCCCTCCCGGTCCTTTATGGAGCCAATACGCCTGATGTCCAGGCGCACAGACGCATAAAACTTGAGAGCCATACCTCCGGTGGTGGTCTCCGAAGGGCCAAAACCGAATGTGGAGATCTTCTGCCTCACTTGGTTGATGAAGACGAGGGCCGTCTGGGACTTGCTCACCGCCCCAGTCAGCTTCCTCAGGGCCTGGGACATGAGCCGGGCCTGGAGCCCCACATGGCTGTCTCCCATGTCCCCTTCCAGTTCAGCCCGGGGCACCAAAGCCGCCACCGAGTCAATCACTACCACGTCTACAGCCCCACTCCTCACCAAGGTCTCGGCGATCTCCAGGGCCTGCTCCCCCGTGTCAGGCTGGGATATGAGAAGGTCCTCTGTCTTCACCCCCAACTTCCGGGCGTATACAGGATCTAGGGCGTGCTCGGCATCTATAAAGGCCGCCACACCTCCCTCCCTTTGGGCTTCGGCCACAACGTGGAGGGCCAAAGTGGTCTTGCCCGAAGCCTCGGGACCATAAATCTCCGTGATTCTCCCACGAGGAATCCCACCCACTCCCAAGGCCAGATCCAGGGGAAAAGCTCCCGTAGGGATCACCCTCACGTCCAAAAGGCGCCCCTTGTCACCCAGACGCATGATGGAGCCTTTACCAAACTCCCTTTCTATCTGGGCAATGGCACCCTCTACAGCCTTCTCTTTCTCTTTGGAAAGGGACATAACTCTCCTCCTGTCGAGGATTTGGAAGAAAAGGCTACCATAGGGGTGAATTCATTGCAACACGAAGGAAGAACCCTGCTCTGCCAAGCCCTTTCCACAGCAGTGCAAAGGCAAACCCCGTTAACCCAGAAAGAATCCCCGGATTAAAAAGCCGAAATCCCGGTTCCTCTCCCATTAGACTTTACCAGAGACGCACAACCGTAAGTCCCTCCTTTTCCAGAACCCTGGCCATCTCCTCCATAACGTGAGGAGGATAGGCACTCATTCCCTCGTACTGAGGGTCCAGAGTCACCCTACCGGAGAAAGGCTGGAGATGATACTCGGAAGCTCCTTGGGCCAGAGAAGCTATCTCTTCCATATCCTCCAAATCCACAACCCCTGGCACCAGGGTAGTCCGAAGGATACAATGGGAAGCCTTATTCTTGAGGATCTCCAGGCTCTCCGCCACAGGGCCAAAATCCCTCCCACCCGTAGCCACAGGATACCTGAGGGGCGAGGTCTTAATATCCATGGCCACCACGTCCACCAAACCTTCATCCAGCACCTTCTCCAGCACTCGGGGGCGGACACCGTTGGTGTCCAGCTTCGTTGCCAAACCCAAGGCCTTAGCTTCCCTCAAAAGCTCCAGTAAGAGATCCTCTTGAAGAGTGGGTTCTCCTCCGGAGATCACCACCCCTGTGATGAGCTTCCTCCTCCTGGCTACATCGCTCATAACTTGAGAGATGGAAAGCTCGTCCCCAAGGGAGAGAAGCCGAGGAAGGACCAAGCTCGGATTGTGGCAGAAAGGGCACCGACAGGTACATCCGCCCAGAAAAATCAAAGAGGCCACCCTTCCGGGAAAATCCAGAAGGGAGACCCCTTGAAAGCCTCTAATACCCCAGCCGTCTCCCGAGGTATAAGACCCAGTCATCTCACAGCTTGACGTACTTGCGATCCTTGAACTCCTCCTTCTTTCCGTCGTTCCAATTCTGAACAGGCCTGTAGTAACCCACAATCCTAGAGTAAACCTCTACTGGCACAGCCTTTACCCTAACACTACTGGCTGCCCTCTCCGACCTTCTTCTCTCTACCATGGCCCTCTCCTGCATCTCCTCCTCCCTCAATCCATCTTTAGATACGCCCCAGGAGCCACCCCCTTCAAAGACTCCTCATCCAGCTCCAGCTCCTCTCCATAAACCTCCAACTCATCCAAAGTGTGGGGATAAGGACAGATGGTGTGCTCCCCCGGTATGTAACCATGGACAGGGCATACAGAGAATGTGGGGGTAATGCTGAAATAAGGCAGATGGTAGTTGGTCACAATGGAGCGCACCAGTTCCCTCACAGCCCGGTAGTCCCTTATGGACTCACCCAGAAAGAGATGGACCACCGTTCCCCCTGTGAAGAGCACCTGGAGGGCATCCTGATGCTCCAGGATCTCCCACAGGTCCCCCGTGTAGTCCACGGGAAGGTGGACAGAGTTGGTGTAGTATGGATGCTCTCTACCCCGGGTAATAATGCCCGGGAACTTCTCAGCATCCCTCTTGGCCAGCCTGTAGGAGGCCCCCTCAGCGGGGGTGGCCTCAAGGTTATAGAGATTACCCGTCTCCTCTTGGAACTCGGACAACTTCTCCCTCATGAAGTTGAGCACCTTTATGGCCCATTCCCTGGCCTCGGGCTCATAGATGGGCAACCCCAAGAAGTTGAGACAGGCCTCGTTCATACCGATCAGCCCTATGGTGGAAAAGTGATTATACCAGTACTGCCCTTGACACCTCTTCACCTCCGACAGATAGACCCGAGAGTAGGGGTAGAGCCCCTTATCCGTGTAGTCCTCTATCACCTTCCGCTTGATCTCCAGAGAAACCTTGGCCAGCTCCATGTAGCGCCCTAGCCGCTCGAAAAACTCCGACTCGTTCCTGGAGAGATAGGCCATACGGGGGAGATTCAGGGTGACCACCCCAATGGAACCCGTCAGGGGAGACGCCCCGAAAAGCCCCCCTCCCCTCCTCTGGAGCTCCCGGTTATCCAGACGCAGCCTACAGCACATGGAACGGGCATCTTCGGGCCTCATGTCAGCGTTCACAAAATTGGCGAAGTAAGGAATACCATACTTGCCCGTCATCTCCCACAGGGGCTTCAGCTCCTCCTTTTCCCAGGAGAAATCCTTGGAGATGTTGTAGGTGGGGATGGGAAAAGTGAAGATGCGCCCCTTGGCATCCCCCTCCAGCATGAGCTCGGCAAAGGCTCGGTTGATCATGTCCATCTCTTTCTGAAATTCGCCATAAGTGGCCTCCTGCTCTTCTCCACCCCAAACCACCTTGCGGTCCCTGAAAGTGTAAGGAGGCACCAGATCCATGGTGATATTGGTAAAGGGAGTCTGAAATCCCACCCGGGTAGGCACATTGAGGTTGAAGAGGAACTCCTGGAGGCACTGCTTCACTCCCCTGTAATCCAGGTTGTCGTAACGGACGAAGGGAGCCAGAAGGGTGTCGAAGTTGCTGAAAGCTTGGGCCCCCGCCGCCTCGCCCTGGAGGGTGTAGAAGAAGTTAACCACTTGGCCCAAGGCTGTTCTTACGTGGCGAGCAGGACGAGCCTCCACCTTACCAGGCACGCCCCCAAAACCTCTACGCAGAAGGTCCTCCAGGTCCCACCCTACACAGTTGGCCGCCAGAATACCCAGGTCGTGGATGTGGAAGTCTCCCTCTTCATGAGCCTCCCTCACCTCCCGGGGGTAGAGACGATTGAGCCAGTAACGGGCCACCACGGAAGAAGCAATGTGGAAGTTGAGCCCCTGGAGGGAATAGTTCATGTTGGAGTTCTCGCGGACCCGCCAGTCCTCCTTGCCCAGGTAGTGATCCACCAGCTCCATGCCGTCCACCAGGGCCTTCTTAAGGTCCCTGGCCACCCGCCGCTGCTCTCGGTAAAGGATGTAAGCCTTGGCCACCTGGGCATGGCCGTTCTCTATCAGGACCTTCTCCACCAGGTCCTGAATCTCCTCCACATGTGGAATGGAACCCTTCCTGAAGAAACGCTCATAAAGAATGAGGCTCACCTGATCGGCCAAATCCTCGGCCTTCACCCTGTCGCTGCCACCCACGGCCTTGGCAGCTTTAAAAATGGCGTTTGTTATTCTCTCCCTGTCGAAGGGAACAATCTTGCCGTCCCTCTTTCTCACCAAATATTCCATGGGTCCACCTCGCTCTCCATCATTGGGAAGGGATTCCAAAAGAGGGAATAGCACAACCCTCGGACAAGATCAATACTATATATTGTGGTTTTATTGCGAGCGGGTTACTATATATTGATT
>QMPS01000027.1 GCA_003648675.1 Aquificota bacterium | reverse complement strand
TTGGTACTGTAGTGGTTGGGCGGAGTATTGGCTGTGTTGGACGGTCAATCCTCTGCATAAGGGGCCTAAAGTATTGGAGAGGTACCCTTTGCCTATAGTCCACGGCCCTCATTTCTGGACAATGAGCCAGAATGCGGCTTTTCACGGAGCCATACCACCTGTAGGGTTTGCTCCCAGGGGGTTTTGTTTTTCTTCTTAGCCTAGGAGTACGTCCAGGAGCATCATGAGGACAAAGCCTCCTATGAGGGAGAAGGTGGCCAGAGATGCCCCTACCAGTCCTCCCACAGGTTCCACTAGTCCTGTTAAGGTGGCCCATTTGAAGGCTTGCAAGGGGGTGTAACCTTCGCTTCTTAAGGGTAGGGCTACGGCTATACCTTCGTGGAGGTTGTGGATAGTGATGGACATGAGGATAAGTCCCAATCCCTTTAGACGTGTGTTCTCTGGACCCTCCCTGCCTTTGACAAAGTGGTCGTGGGGCACCTTCTTGTCGACTATGTGGATCAGTAGAGCCCCTGTCAGGAGTCCTGCACTGACGACAAAGACATTGCCTTTGTGGAGGGCGGGCAGCAACAGGCTGAAGAAGGTGGCAGAAAGCATGATTCCCGCCGCCATCCCCAAAGTGAGGTGATAAACTTTTTGGGAGATACCTTTGAAGAAGAAGGCGGGAAGGGCCCCCAGGGATGTGGCTAGGCCTGCCAGAAGACTACCCAGAAACCCCTGGACTATGGGGCTCATGAGGTTTCCCTTGGAATCTCACCTGCAGATGGAATGCCTTGTAGGGAGGTGGCTGCTTTTACAGCTGTGATGATCGATTTTTCTAGGGCTTCGGCTGCCATTAAGCCCACCAGGTTGGTGTCAGCCTTTTTTTGCCCTAGGGAGGCGGTGATGACCAGATCGCCGTCGAAGTCGGTGTGGAAAGGACGTATCACCCGGGTCATGCCCCCGTGGGCCATTTGGGACACCCGGATGCAGGCGTTGCGGGAGAGTTGGGCGTTGGTGACTACCAGGGCTAGGGTGGTGTTGGTGGAGAAGTCGGGGATCTCTCGGAGTATCCCTTTTTTCATAGCCTTGGCAGCGTTCAAGAAGTCCCCTTTTTCAGGGTCCCTGGCCCCTGCTAAAACCATGCCTGTGGCTGGATCCACCACGTCTCCAAAAGCGTTGACCACAGTGAGGCAGCCCACTTTAAGGTTTTGGGTTTTCACTAGAGTCCAGCCTACCCCTCCTTTGGTGCCGTAACGGGTGCCCAGGAGTTTCCCTATAACAGCTCCTGTTCCTGCCCCCACGGTACCCATGGGGGTGGTGGCTCGGGCTTCTAGACACGCTCGATAGCCCTCTTGGGGACCGGGCCAGGCTTTGGAAGAGCCTATGAATAGGTCGAAGATGACGGCTGAAGGCACCAGGGGGATGGTGAGATGGTCTATTTTGACTCCCCAGCCTTTTTCCAAGAGGAACTGGAGTACACCGTCGGTGGCTCCTAGGCCGAAGGTGGAGCCTCCTGTGAAAAGCACGGCGTGGATCTTTCCTGCTGATCTGAAGCCTGTCAAAGAGTCGCAAGCCCGGGTGCCGGGAGACCCTCCCCTTACATCCATGCCCGCCGTGGCCCCATGGGGGAAGATGGCCACGGTGCAGCCCGTGGCTTTTTCCGAGTCCGTATGGTGGCCTATCAGTATCCCTTCTATACCCAATTCCTTCTCCATATCATTTCCTTCTACCAGGTTGGGGGCCTTTTGAAAAAGTATAATTGTGCCCATGAGGTGAGATACTGTAAAATAAACAGACGGGAGGTGGATGGGTGAATTGGTGGGTGGTGGTTGAGCGTTTGGCGGTGGCTTTCATCCTGGGTGGATTGGTGGGTGTAGAACGGGAGATGCGGAATCAGCCCGCCGGCTTTAGGACACATACTATCCTGTCCATAGGCTCAGCCCTTATTATGATCATTTCCATCCATGGTTCTCTCCTTTATGGACCCAAGACTTCTGACCCTATGAGAATAGCAGCCCAGGTGGTGAGCGGCATTGGTTTTCTAGGGGCTGGGGCCATCCTGCGCATAGGGGTTTCCATTAAGGGGCTCACTACTGCTGCCAGTCTGTGGACCACGGCGGCCATAGGGTTGGCCTGTGGAGCGGGTTTCTATTGGGCGGCTCTGTTGGCTACTTTGTTGGTTCTTTTTTCCCTCTTTTTGCTGGGAAAGATGGAGAAGCTCTATCTGTTCACCAAGCCCAGAAGGAGCCTCTTTATTGAAGCCGAGGACGTCTCCACTCTTATGGGAGATTTGGAGGAGGTGCTGGGCAAGTTTGGATACACTATGGACTTTGTGGAAGTGGACCGGGACGTGGAAAAGGATAAGGTGGAGATTCAAATGGTCATTCGCCCCAAGCCCGGTTATCCCTTGGAGACGGATGTGGGGAAGATCACATCCGCTCTTTTAGAGCTGAAAGAGGTGGAAAACGTGGAGCTAAAGTGACCAGGGACGCGCTCCTGTCCCTGGTCACTTTAGATTTTATCGGATGACGGTCTCTACCCGGTCAGGTCCTGTAGAGACCATCTTTATGGGGATGTTGAGGGCCTCTTCGATGAACTCCAGGTAAGTCCTGGCTTGGGTTGGGAGGTCTTCCCAGTTGGTGGTTCCTTTTACCAGCCCTTGCCACCCCGGGAAACTTTTGTAGACGGGTTTGGCCCGGGAGAAGGTGTCTAAGTCAGCGGGCATCTCTTCTGTTCTTTCTCCGTCAATGTCGTAGGCTATGCACACTTTGATCTCTTCCAAGGTGTCTAAGACGTCCAGTTTTGTGATGGTAAGTTCGGTGAGACCATTGAGCCAGGCTGCGTGTTTCAAGGCCACCAGGTCCAGCCAGCCACATCTCCTGGGGCGGCCTGTTGTGGCACCATACTCGCCCCCTCGGTCTCTAAGGCGTTGTCCCTCTTCTCCCTCCAGTTCTGTGGGGAAG
The DNA here is from genome assembly GCA_003648675.1 of Aquificota bacterium. GTDB lineage: Bacteria > Thermosulfidibacterota > Thermosulfidibacteria > Thermosulfidibacterales > B14-G1 > B14-G1. The sequence continues at coordinate 5,144 of QMPS01000027.1, read as the reverse complement.
GGGCCTCCCCCTACCCTGGTGGTGTATGCTTTAGAAATCCCTATCACCCGGTGGATGTGTCCTGGAGGAATTCCCAGGCCGGTGAAAATGCTTCCTACTGTGGTGTTGGAGGAGGTGACAAAGGGGTAGGTGCCGTGGTCTATGTCCAGGAGGGCTCCCTGGGCCCCTTCAAAAAGGACGAGGTCCCCCGACTTGATGATTTTTCTCATGAGATGGACGGTGTTGCAGACGTAAGTTTCCAGGGCTTCGCCCCAGGCCAGTGCGTCCTTATAGAGCTCTTCAAAGGAGTAGCCCTCTTCTTTAAAGAACTCTCTAATGATGAGGTTTTTCACTCGGAGGGTTTCCTCCAGCCTTTCCTTGAGCCTCTCAGGTCTCAAAAGATCGTGCACTCTGAGGCTTGTCCGGGCCATCTTGTCGGAGTAAGCGGGACCTATGCCCCTCAAAGTGGTGCCTATCTGTTTCTTTCCTTTGAGCTTTTCGCTCAGAGCGTCCAGCTTTTTGTGGTAGGGCATGATGAGATGGGCTGTTTCGCTCAGAAAGAGCCGCCCCTTCACTTCTATTCCTTCTCTTTCTAAGTCTTCTATCTCTTTCAGCAGCTCGGGTGGATCCACCACCACGCCGTTGCCTATGATGCATTTCTTTCCCGGATGGAGGATGCCTGATGGTATGAGGTGGAGGATGTATTTTTTTCCTTTAACTATCACTGTGTGGCCAGCATTGGTTCCTCCTTGGTACCTTACCACCCACTCCGCTTCCTGAGCCAAGAAATCCACTATCTTTCCTTTCCCTTCGTCTCCCCATTGGACGCCTAATACGGCAACGTTACCCATGCTATCCCCCTTTTGGGATAAGGAGCTCCTCCAAGGATAGGAGGCTCTCTTTCCCCTCTGTGGTGTCGATAACTCTCACCTGTTTTTTCTCCTTTAGCTCATCATCCATCACTATGAGAAACTGGATGTCCGTCTTCTTGGCATACTCCAAGGAACCCTTAAGGTCCCTTTTAATAATATCCCTCGCCACCTTCCAACCCAACTCCCTCAATTTCCGGGCCAACTCAAGAGCAGTTTTCTTGTCCTTAGAAAAGTCCACCAGTAGATAATCTATTTGGAAGGAAGGCCACTTACCACCTTTGTATTCCAGGGCTTTGAGAACGGCGTCCACGTTTATACCGAAACCTGTGGCTGGTTCACTCTTGCCAAAGCGCTCCAGTAGCCAATCGTATCGTCCTCCTCCCCCCAGCTTCTTTCCCATACCTTCGGTGAAGATTTCAAAGACCATTCCCGTGTGATACTGGAAGCCCCTAATCTCTGATAGGTCTATCACCATTCTGTGGGCCAAGCCGTAGGTTTCTACCATGGAGTGAAGGGTTTCCAGATAGTCTAGGTGTTTTGTTAGTTTCTCGTTTTGCCCCAAGATCCCTCGGGCTGTATCCAGCACTTTTATGTCCCCGTAGAGGGTGGGCAGCTCTTTAAGGACCTCTCGCCAGGGAGTTGGGACCTGTCGGCAGATTTTCCGGGTTTCTGTTCGGTTCTTCTCTGCCAGGGCCCTTTTGAGTTTTGGAACCAAGTGCTGGGGGATGGCCTCCAGAATGCCTGCTATGAAACCCATATGCCCCACTGCAATGGTGTAGTGGGTGAGCCCCAGGTTTTCGAGGGAACGGGCTGCCATGGCTATCATCTCGGCGTCCGCCTCAGGCAGGTCTAAGCCGATGAGCTCTACGCCCACCTGGTGGAGTTCCTTTTCCTCTTCGCCCCTGTCGGGCATGTACCGGAAAACGCCGCCGCTGTAACAGAGACGCAAGGGGCGGGGGTAGTCTTTCATAACGGTGGCAGCGATCCTGGCTACCTGGGGTGTAAAGTCAGGCCTTAGGGCTATGAGACGCCCTGTCTCTCGCTCGACTAGTCTATAGACCCTGTCTTCTAGCCCTTCTTCCAGCCCTTTTAGGAGGATGTCCAAGTATTCGAAGGTGGGGGTGACCACCTTCTGGAACCCCCACGATTGAAAGGTCTCCAGAAGAACCTTTCTCACCCACTCTCGCCGTTGGGCCCCCCGGGGAGGCAAGACTTTCACTCCCCGGGGTAACTGGAACAGGGATAGTTGTTCTTTGTTCAAGACAGGTCTACCAGTTTAGCATAGGTGATGTTGGGCAGGGCCCGGATTTTATTCATGACTTCCTCGGGCACAGGGGAGTCTACATTGAGGATGGCTATAGCCAGTTCTCCGGGCTGAGTTCTGCCCAGCCTCATGCCAGCAATGTTCACCCCCGCATCGCCTAGGATGGTACCTATCCTTCCAATAACCCCTGGACGGTCGTAGTTGGTGAAGAAGAGCATGTAGACTATGGGTTCAGCCTCAATGGGGTAACCGTTGACCATGACGATCCTGGGAGCGTCTTTCTTGATAAGAGTGCCGGAAGCGCTGGTCTCTTTGCTGTCGCCCCTGAGCCTTAGGCGTATAAGGCTTATGTATCCCTCACTTTGGTCTGATTTACTCTCCACCACCCTAATGCCTCTCTGCTTGGCGATAAGGGGAGCGTTCACCATGTTGACACCGTTGCCCAGAATGGGCTTCAGGAGACCAGTAATGGCTGCCAAGGTAAGGGCAGGATAGATACCCTCATCCAAAACTTCTCCTGCATATTCTACTATGAGTTCTTCCATGCGACCTTCGAAGATCTGGGCGATGAAAGAACCCAGCTTTTGGGCCAGGTGGATGTAGGGTTCTGCCTTGGGCATGAGCTCCGGCTTGACGGAGGGCACGTTGACAGCGTTCCTGACGATGCCGTTCTTCAGGTAATCTATGACTTGCTGAACTATGGCTATGGCCACCACCTCTTGGGCCTCTTTGGTAGATGCGCCTAAGTGGGGGGTGCAGATAACTTCTTCTAGTTTGATAAGGGGGTGGTCAGGGGGCGGAGGCTCTTGAGAAAAGACATCTAGGGCGGCTCCGGCAACTTTGCCCATACTGATGGCTTCGTAGAGGGCCTCTTCGTCCACAATCCCTCCTCTGGCGCAGTTCACTATCATCACCCCATCTTTCATCTTTTTAAAGGCCTCTCTTGAGATGAGGTTCTTGGTCTCTTGGGTGAGGGGTGCGTGGATGGTGATGAAGTCTGATTCTCTCAGAAGGGTTTCTAAATCAGTCAGGGTGACGCCCATGTCTTTGGCAGCCTTTTCAGATAGGTAAGGGTCGCAGGCTATGACTCTCATACCCAATCCTAGGGCCATCCTGGCCACCAAAGAGCCTATGCGTCCCATGCCGATGATGCCCAGAGTCTTGCCGTGGATCTCTACACCCATGAAGCTTTTCTTGTCCCACTTACCTTTCTTCATAGATGTGCAGGCCTGGGGTATTTTCCTGGCCATGGAGAGCATCATGGATACGGCATGTTCTGCGGCAGCCACTGTGTTGCCGCCCGGGGTGTTCATGACCACTATTCCCCTTTCAGTGGCGGCTTCCAGATCTATGTTGTCCACTCCTGTGCCTGCCCTTCCCACCACCTTCAGTCGCTTGCCTGCTGAGAGGATCTCTCGGGTCACTTTGGTAGTGCTGCGGACTATAAGGGCATCGTAGTCGCCTATGATTTCCTTAAGCTCTTCGGGGGGTAGCCCTGTCTTCACGTCTACTTCTATCTCGGGCTCCATTTTAAGGAGCTTGATGCCGCTTTCCGATATCTTGTCGCTGACCAGCACTCTGTACAAGGTTGACCTCCTTTAAGGAAAGAGAATTTCCTGGGCCTTGCTCACGCCTTTGCCTAGCTCTAACGGGTATCCTAGCTCTTTGAGCACCACTTCCACCATGCCGATAACCAAAAGCATGTCGGCTTTGGAGACGTATCCCATATGAGAAATACGGAAGATCTTTCCTTTGAGCTGGGACTGACCCCCTGCAATGGTCACTCCATATTTGTCTCTCAGTGTTTTGGTGATGGCCCCTCCATCCACACCAGGGGGCACTTTCACTGCGGTTACGGCTTCGCTGGGAGATTCGGATGCTAGGAGTTCCAGCCCCAAGGCCTTCATGGCCTCTCTGGTGGCTTTAGACAGCAGAGCGTGACGGGCAAAGATGTTCTCCAGCCCTTCCCTTTTTATGATGTCTAGGGAAGCCCTGAGTCCCATGATCATAGAGACGGCAGGAGTGTAGGCTGTGTCGGCTTTGCTTTGGGATTTAAGCTCTTTCCTCAGGTCGAAGTAGTATCTGGGGCATTTGGCTTCTTCTACTCTGGCCCAGGCCTTTTCGCTCAAAGCGATGAAGGCTAGCCCCGGGGGGAGCATGAAGGCCTTTTGAGATCCACTCACCACCACGTCCAGACCCCAGGCGTCCATGGGGACGTCGAAGACCCCAATGGCGGTTATGCCATCTACAACGGAGAGGACGCCGTATTTTTGGCAGATTTGGGCCAGCTCCTGGTTGGGATGTTTCACACCTGTGGAGGTTTCACTGGCCTGCCAGAAGACGGCCTTTGCCTGGGGGTGGTCCTTCAGGGTATCTTCGACAACCTGAGGGTCTACAGCTTTTCCCCACTCTACGTCTATATTGACGGATCTCACCCCGTAGACCTCGCAGATTTCTGCCCATCTCTCTCCGAATTTACCTCCCCGGATGGTTATGACCTCTTCCCCGGGTGAAAGGAGATTGGAAACGGCAGCTTCCATGGCTCCTGTGCCAGAAGAAGCCAGGACGAGGACGGGCTGTTGGGTTTGGAAGACATATTTCAAATCTTCCAATACTCCTCTGAAGAGTTTTTGGAACTGAGGAGTCCTGTGGTGTATGATAGGACGGGCCATGGCCAGTAAGACTTCAGGTGGTATAGGAGTAGGTCCAGGGGCAAAGAGGTAAGTTTTCTCCATTACTTACACCTCCAGTTTAATGGCTTTCCACGGGGGCCTTTTAGCAGTAGGTCACCCCCTTTTCAAGGGGTGGGTGAGTGAGATAAAAGGCTAGAAAATCTTTAGTGGGAGGGTTGTGTTGAGAAAGAGGAGATCGGTTCTGTCGTGGGCTCTGGTGGCTTTTCTATCGGTGGTAACTCCCTTCACCTTGAAGGCGGCTGAGAAGATAGACGCTGCCAGGGTGAAAAAGATGCTAAAAACCATGGGGATCTCTCAGGTGGAAGTTTTGGGTGTCCAGCCTGCTCCTGTGAAGGG
>QMPS01000026.1 GCA_003648675.1 Aquificota bacterium | reverse complement strand
TCCGCCTCCTGACTACCCCAGCCATATGAGGGGGAGCCCCATCCGGTTGGATCGGTCCTTCATATGATGGGCTTTTTTGGAATATACGCGAGCGTTGGTGGATGCCAACACGGTGAAGTCGTTGGCCACCACTGCTACTGGTCGTCCGTTTATGGTGCCAAATCCTGTAATTAGACCGTCGGCTGGAGTTTTATCCGCCATTCCCGGCATATCCGAAGTGGCCAGAAGCCCCACTTCTGAAAAGGAACCAGGGTCCAAAAGCCGATCTATGCGTTCCCGGGCTGTGAGCCTTCCTCTTTGATGCTGGCGGGCCACCTTTTCAGGGCCGCCTTGTTGCAGGGCCTTCTCTTTTCGGGTTTTTAAATCCCTTATTATGGATTCGTCTATGGGCATGTTGCTCCTCCCCGTCGTAATAACTGTATTTTAAAGATTGAGACGAATCTTGACAATTGGCTTGTCTTTTTTCGGAAGTGATGGGAAGTTTTTATAGGGTCTTTGCAGATAATTGGATGTGGGCTACGTTTGTAAACCAGGTTATTTTCTACTTTCAGTTCCCCGTCCTCTTTCAATTATTGCCAGGTAGAAGCCCGTGGTGCCGTGGGTGTGGGGGGCTAGACGTTCTTGAGAGAGGAGGCGGGCCTGGGGATGGGTTTCCAGAAGGGCCTGGATCACCTCTTCGCTCTCCTCTCGCCAGAGGGAGCAGGTGGCATATAGGAGGCGTCCTCCGTGTTTCAGTAAGGGAAAGAGGGCAAAGAGGATGGCTTTCTGGGTCTGGCTTAGGGTTTCCAAGTCTTCTCCTTTACGGAACCAACGGCGCTCGGGGTGGCTCCATAGTGTGCCCGAACCGGAACAGGGGGCGTCCACCAGGATGTGGGTGAAGGACTCTCTTTTGAAGGGTGGTGCGGTGGCATCCATGACTATCAAGTGGGCCTGATGGCCCAGGCGGCCCAGTTCCTTCTTTGCTTTGAGGAGGCGGGATGCCTTCGTATCTCCCGCCACCAGCGTGGTCTTGGGGGCTAGTTCCCGCAAATAGCCCGTCTTTCTTCCCGGGGCGGCGCAGGCGTCCAGGATGGCTTGGGGTTGGCCCTTTTCAAGCAGCCGAGCTACGGCCAGGCCCGATGCAGAATCCTGGATGGTGAAGAGCCCCTGTTGAAACTCCTCCAGGCGCATGACGGGGTGGGTGGTCTCCAGAATGAGAAAATCCTCCACCAGGGGGGAAGGCCGGGTGGGGATGCCTTTTTCGGCCAGCTTTTGACCCAGTTTATCCGGAGTGGTCCTGGCCCGGTTTGCCCGGATAGTGGTGGGCGGTTTCTCATGGTTTACAAAGGCCATGAAATGGAGTGCTCCAGACTCGCCGTAAAGGTCTTTCAGTTTTTGGGCCAGATCAGCAGGGAAGAAGTAGGTCCAGAAGGCGTGTTCCAGAAAGTTCCTGGGTCTGGGCCAGGAGAAATTTGCCACTTTTTTTAACACCCAGCGGATGCGGGGGAGGATGCGGTGTGAGGTTTTGCCCTTGAGGGCCTTGCCCAGGGCCTTGCTTACCTCTACAGGGTGTTTTTGGCTCCAGAGCACCTCTGTAGCGCCCACCCGTAAGGCTGCCCTAAGGAGAGAGGTGGAGGCGGACAGTTTCTCTCCCTGGACCTCCTCCAGTATTCGGTCCACCACTCCCCATCGAGCTGCTAGGGTGTAGGCAAGTCCTGTAGCCGCAGCCCTGGCCTGGGGGTGAGGAGACCGGGAGAAGGCCACATCCAGGGATTGGTGGAGGTCTCCCGTGGCCTCTAAGTGTAGAGCTATAGCTATGGCCCTATCCAGGGCTTGGGTATACGAGACTCCGCTCATTCTTCACCAATGGTGTCAGGCGATGTGCCTTTTGGGCGCCGTGCTAATCACAAAGCCTACCAGATGGTTTCTACCCCGTAGCGGGGGATGTTTGGGTCCTTTGTGAGTATTTCTAACCCGTGGATACGTGCCTGGGCTACTAGTACCCTGTCGAAAGGGTCTTTGTGTATGTGAGGGAGCTTGCTGATTTCCAGAACGTGGGGAATGGTGATGGGCAGAGGGGTCACTTTCATTCGTGCTATGCATTCCCTGATGAATTCTCCTAAATCTTTTATTTTCTTTGTTCTCTCTAGTTTGTCGAGGCTATGTTTTATGACTATCTCCCATACAGAGGCTGAACTCAGGTACAAAGTATTATCCCTGTTTTTGATGATCTTTAGGACCTTTTCGGATAGCTTGGAGGTGTCGACGGCCCCCATAGAAAAGTATGGGTGTCCAGCAGGTACTCCTTCACTTGTAGAACTCCTCTGCCACATCATCGGGTAGAGGCTGGTCCACGTCATCAAGCAGTTCTATTTTTCCCTCGTAGAAACCTAGTTCCCTCTCATCTTCCCTTTCCCTGATGGGTACCAGCCTTGCGATAGGTTTTCCTGCCTTTGCTATTATCACTTCCTCTCCTTCCAACATAAGCTCAATGAGCTTGGAGAGATTAGATTTAGCCTCGTGTATGTTAGCTTTTACTGCCATAGATGGATAACCTCCCACCGATTCTTGAGTATCAAGTTATACTTAGCTTAGCTAATAGTCAAGCTAAGCCATTTCGAATTTTCTGGGAGGAGTACACCTGGCAAAGATCAAAGCTTTGATGGGGGGAGGGAAGAACAGGTTTGGCAGGGGTTCATTTTAGAGCCAACTCAGAGCACATTCAGGGGGCTTCTGGTTTGAGGAGTAGCATTTTTGCTTTTGGGTATCATGCAGCGGTATGGATCTTTGTAAAGCCAGATTTCTGCGGTTGTTCCGTCCCGTATTCTCTTGACGACATAGAGATAGAGATATTAGTATTTTTAAAACACAGTGCGATAATGTACGACACATTGGGCAATGTTTCGATCTTTGATCGGGGAGGGAGATCATGATCCGTCGGTGTGGAAACGATGACTTTGAGACTATCTACTCCGTCATCAATGATGCTGCAGAAGCGTACAATGGTGTTATCCCAGAGGACCTGTGGAAGGTACCTTATATGTCAAGAGTCGAGCTTCAGCACGAGATCGACGAGGGTGTGGTTTTCTGGGGATATGAAGAGGACGGTGAATTAATTGGTGTGATGGGTATTCAAGACGTTCAGGATGTAACTCTTATCAGACACGCCTATGTTCGCACTGCTAAACAGAACCAAGGCATAGGGGGAAAACTACTGTCTGACCTCCTTAAAAAGACTGCTCGCCCGGTCTTGGTTGGTACTTGGGCAGACGCTGTTTGGGCTATTCGTTTCTATGAGAAACATGGATTTAGACTGGTTTCCTCTGAGGAGAAAGATCGGTTGCTGAGGAAGTACTGGTCGATTCCGGATCGTCAGGTCGAGACTTCCGTGGTTCTGGCAGACCGGAAGTGGTTCAACCTTATTCAAACAGAAACCTAATCCGTTAACCCAGCGAGCGCAGTAGATCGCACCTCTGAGCTTCGTGGTTATGCTCATCATGTTCACCGATTCCTGGCTCACCCAGGCTTTTTGTCCTCCCTCCTAGCCCTGGGTAGGCCACTTTGAGATCTGCTAGATACGTCGGGTAAGCTCAAGGAATACTTTTCTTCATCAAGGGTTCTTTTTAGATTCTGTTTCAGCCTTTGGATGGTGGTAGGGTTTCTGCTTTTCCTCTTTGGTCCTGAAAGGCCCTATGGTAAGGGTTTTGGTCCTTTTGCCCCGCTTTATGGTGATTTTCACAGTGTCGCCGGGGTTCTTCTGGTAAAGGATGGCCCTTAGGTCTTCCACCTTTTTCACCCTTTGCCTGTCGGCTCTTATGATGAGGTCTCCTTTCCTTAGGCCGCCCCTCTGAGCCGGGGTGTGGGGTAGGACCATTTTGATGAGGAGGCCGTCTTTATCTTCCTTTATGATGACCCCCAGTTTGGCCGAGAAGGGAGGCTCCGACGAAGGAGGTACTACCAGGTAGTCGCCCATGTTGGGATCCAGTTCTTGGTCGTTGCCTAAAATCACTATGGAGCAGGGCTGAATACCTCTCCTTTCCACTCGGGAGGGAACACCATAGCCGTAGGCTACATGGCCCTTGCCTACTATGACTACCATCTGCCTGTCAGGGTGCCTGGACAGGTAATCTACTATGGACTGGGCCATACCTTCGTCCCATAGAATCTGGGATTGATAGAAAGCCTCGAAGTCTTTTATGTCCTTTTGGCTGTTTCCGTGGGCTTCATACACCCTCTTGAGATACTGACGGTAGCTTTCATTGGAGAAATCCAGGTGTTGGGGAATCTCCTTCTTCTCTTCCGGGGTAAGGGCCTTCAACCCCTCCTTGGCCACTTTCTGGGTGATTTCCCTGGAGATGTTGAGGGCTACTATGGGCAGTTTGTGCTCTTTGGCGAAGTCCACAATGGGCTTGTAAAGCTTGTAGTTGAAACCCCAGCGGGAGAAATATTCCGTCTCTTTCAAAAACTGGGCTAGATCTAGCTTACCCTCCAGGTATTGGTCTATCACCTTCTGGAAGGGCTTCTGAAACATCTCCATGCCTATGGCTACCTGGTGACCGTGTTCCACCAGCCACCGGATGATGTCCAGTTGGGCCAGATGGTGGCCATATTCCGGGTGTTCCTCTCCCAAAAAGATAACTCGAGAGGGAGAGACGGCCCTGGCCACCTGAGCCAGAGAAAGGAGGGATTTTAGATTTACACCCACAGCCTGGTCCTGGATGGCTATCCTTATGCCTCGTAGGAAATGGGGCTTTTCCATGGTGGAGAGCCTGCCCTGGGAAGTGGCCAAGGTTTGATAAGCCCCCAGGTGGGGTAGCTTGGGCAGAAACCGCCGGGTTTCTCGGAGGGAGGCGCTGGTGATCCAGGTGACGGTGGCTTCTTGGTGATAGGGGTTTTCCTGGACTTCCATGTAAAGGCTGGCCCCTTTGGGGGGACGGTGGAATAGGTAAGGTGAGTTGGTGGGGAGCTCGCCCAGGTATATTATGTTTTGGCTGGTATTTTCCAGTGGAATTAGGGAGGAGTCTACCTCCCTATACCCTTTCTGGCGAAGGAAGGCTTTCAAAGGTGTGTAGACCTGGGAGTTGCCGCCCACCATGAACCCTCCACTTCCCAAAACCCTGGCCACTAACGGTGGGTATTCGGGAAGGGTGAGGCGGCGCATTACATCGTAGTCGGGGTCTATCAGGAGTCTTTGAGGTTTTCCCTCAACCTCAGCCTTTGCCTTAACCTGCTTTTTTTCCATATCCAGCGTCACTTTCTTCTTGCCCTTGGCCGTTTCGATGATAACGGGCACCTGAAGGGGAAACTGGGGGCCCCTTTCTTCCATGGTGATATAGACCAGATAGTTGCCCTTTTTTTCGGCTTTGGCAGTGCGGACCCTCACCTGGAGCCAGGGCACTCCCCTTTTGTAGAGCCAGGCCTGGAAGAAGGAGCTCAGGTCCTGGCCCGAGGTTTCTTCCATGAGGGTTCCTATCTCCTGCCATCCGGCTTCTTTAAAGAGGTAGTTTTTGTAGAGCTCCCTGATGGCTTGGGAAAAGGTCTCATCCCCCAGCTTCTTTCGGAGCATGTGGAATACCATGGCCCCTTTGCCGTAGCCGATGGCCTGGGAGGCAGGGTCGTACTTCCCTTGGAACTGGATGAGGGGCAAGTCTTTGTCGGGGGTGACGTAGGCCTGGTAGTTGACCAGGGTGCGGTGACGGTATCGCCAGCCCTCTCCCTTCTTTTCTGCCATGCGCTGGTCTGCCAGGTAGCTCACAAGCCCCTCACACCAGTTGCTCCCTTTCACATAGACCCCGTTGCCGAACCAGTTGTGGAGGATCTCGTGGGGCAGGGAGGTGTGGAGGATGAAGGGCAGGCGGATGACGTGGCGGCCCAGGAGGGTGAAGGTAGGGAAGGCGTAGCCCGTCTCCATGATGGGGTTGGCCACCACGGCTAGGCGGCGGTAGGGATAGGGGCCGACGAGGTCGTTGTACTCTTTCACATATTGGGCCATGGCCAGGAGATAGCGTTGTGCCAGGTCTTCGTCCTTTTCCAGAAGATAGACGGCTAGGGTGATGCCCTGGGCCTGGGCCATGGAGAGGTGATAAGGGGCTGCTATCAGAGGTATGGTTTTGCAGGGATGGGGGAAATAGAAGGTGTAGGTGGTCTTTGCCCCTTCCTTTTTTTGGAACACCCTGTCCATGGAGCTCACCACCGTTAGTCGAGAGGGTAGGGTGGCGGTGAGTCGGTAGAGGGCCAATCCTTCCGGTTGGGGGAACCAACTGCTGGGCAGGACAATACCCTCTGGTCCTATGTAGCTGCCCGTCGCGGGGTTTTGAAAGGTGGCGGAGAATTTGAAAGTGACCCTTTTGGGCTTGGCATAAGGGCCAAAGTGCCCCTCTTTCCCTTTTGGGCCCTTTATCCTCACCAGGGAGTCTGCCACTATTCGAACCTTCTTGCTGGCGGGGACGAGAATGGTGACTTTTCCGATCACCCTGTGGGCTTTCAAGTCGAATTTAGCCATGGCTGTTACCCTGGGCAGGTCTTCCTTTTGAGCCTGGGTCTTTGTGGGTAAGGCCAGGGATAACACCAGTGCAACCATCAGAAGGGCCTTTATCCATGTGGGATGGTTCTCCATCTTCTCCACCTTCGAGTTTTTTGAAACCGTTACAGATTAGCGGATGGGAAAGGGATGTGCAACGTTGTCACGTTTAGAGGGAATAGAAGTCCCCTATTTCGAACTCGGCCCCCAGTTGTCCCTCGATGATGGCCAGGCGGTTGATCTGGTTGGTGCCTTCGTAGATCTGGGTGAGGCGGGCGTCCCGGGTGGCCTTCTTGGGGTGGGCCGGAGGGGCAAACACCCCCTCCGGCTTGGCTTTCAGTCTGTGATGTTGAGGGCCTTTTTAACCAAGGCTATCTCTTTGTCGTAGGTGACAGCTCTGCTGAGCATGATCTTTTGAGCCATGACCGGTCCAGCCCCATGGTAGGTACCTACACCGTGGAGGCCTGCCGTCCAGTTTTGAAGGAGTTTGGTCACCTTCATGATCTTCTCTGCCCCGGCGGGAGAACCGAAGCTCAGGTACTCGCTCACATACTTTTGGGTCTCGGGGTTCTTCAGCTCCCTTATGGATGGCATGGTTACTATCAGGCCTGCACCAATGTCTCCTGCCAGTTCTAGTACTTTCCAGAAAGAGTGGCACACGTTCAGCTTAGATATGTTGCCCATCACTTCATCGGGTAGATACACCCCGGACCCGGGGGGGTCCTCAGTGCCAAGATTGGCGGCTGCTAACCCACATGCTCTGGCTGTTTCTCGCAGGACCACCATTTCTAGGATCTCTTCATTGATGTGTCTAGCCTTCTTTAATCCTTTGTACTCTTGAAGTAACTTACAGGCACCTATAATGATGTTCATGAATCCCACTTTGCACGTGCCGCCGCAGGTCATGCGATGAGTTCTGGCGAATCTCTCCACGAACTTGCCCGAGTACTCTACCTCTCCGCAGTGGAAGACCCTTTCCCAGGGGACGAACACGTTGTCGAAGACAATCATGCTGGTTTCTCTCTGACCAAATACAGGGTTGCCTAGCTCGTATATGTCCTCGGCCTGTTCCCGCTCTGCAGAAAAGGGAGTATACTGGCATATATAGGTGAGCCCCTCGGTGTCTGTGGGGATGGCAAAAGCAACAGCGTAGTCTTCCTCTCCAGGGTAGTGGGCCATTTGCGGGAGGATCACCACCTCGTGGCTGGCGTAGGCCCCGGATATGTTGATTTTGCAGCCCTTTACTACGATGCCGTCAGATTTCCTCTCCACGACCTTTAAACAGAGGTACGGATTGCTCCACTCTGGGAGTTTTTTGTCTCTGGGTCCCCGGGGCTCGGTCAGTGCACCGGCCACAGAAAGGTCGTTTTTCTGAACGTATTTTAGGTATTCCAGGACTCGAGGGAAATAGGAGGTTCCCAGTTTTTGGTCCATTTCCCATGTAGTGGACCAGAGGGAGTGGAAAGTGTCCAGCCCTACGCAGCGGTAGATGCAGGTGCCCAGATTCTCGGCCGTGAAGCAGCCGGCGTTAGCCTTGGCTACCAAATCTTCAACGCTTTGACATACGTGGGTGTACCGGTTGATGGGTTCGTTGATGAGGGGGGAAATAGTGGACATGATGTCTTTGTACTCGGGGTCGAGGGCCCAGGCGTAGCTGGCTTTATTGGATTCTACTACAGTCCGGGTGACGGGGTGGTCTAGGATGTCTTCTATCTTCTGGCCGTTCATGAATATCCGGAGCTTTCGCCCTTTAATGCTTTCGATAAACTC
>QMPS01000025.1 GCA_003648675.1 Aquificota bacterium | reverse complement strand
GTGAAGGGGCTTTATATGGTCTATGTCAAATTGGGGGACAATCGTAGGGCGGCCTTCGTTCTCAGCAAGGATGGTAGGTATCTCATCACTGGTAAGCTTATAGATATTAAAGAAGGGGGCAAAGATCTCACCATGGAGGTGGGTGTAAACAAGGGGTATTTCCCCTTGCCTTCGGGTAGGAGTTTAAAGGACTCTAAAGTTAGGATAAACACGACGGGTTCCCCTGTCTTCGGTCCCTCCCGGGCGCCTGAGGTAGTGGTTTACTTCGATCCCCTTTGCCCTTTTTGCTTAAAGGAGTTGCGGGATTTGAAGCCTATGGCTGAAGAGGGAAAGATTCGCTTGGTGTTGAAGTACTTCATTGTCCATGGAGATAAGGCTAGGAATCTAGCCTATAAAGCCCTTTGCCTCTATCAACAGGGACAGAAAAGGGCTTTCTGGGACTTCATCTTTTCCAGGGGTGCCACAGGAGGCGATTTTAGGGGCAAGTGTGATGAGGGGAAGGTAGAACTCATTCTCACCAGGGATGGCGAAGAGGCCCAGAAGCTCCAGTTGAGGGGCACACCCGCCAGCATTATTCGGGGGAAGGTGTATACAGGATATCTTGGTAGGGTGGTGCTGACAAAGATACTCTCAGAAGGGGGTGGCTAAGCCGAAGGGTACAAGGACCCCTAGAATTTTACCGGCGTCTGCATGTTGGCCTCGCTTAGTGGTTTGGCCCGTTTTGGGGTGGGAGTTTATGTGCGGTGCTAGCCTGCAAACCTTGGGTGGGTTTTAAGAAACCTGATGAGGTTTTGTTGTACTATAAAGGAAGTGAATTTTTTGGGATTTGAAATTTCGCTAGGTTGACAATGGTTTTTTGTAACGGGTTTTTCCCCTTTTCAAGGGTGGGGAGTTTAGGGTAAAAGGCTAAAAAATCTGATTAGGAGGGGTGTCTTGAAAAAGAGGTTGTTGATGGCGGTTATTTTGGGTTTTTTGATCACGGTGCCAGGGATTTCTAGCGCGGCGAAGAAGCTGGACAATGCCAAAGTTTTGAAGGCTCTGAATTCCTTGGGGATTTCCAATGTGAAGATTTTGGGCATCCAGCCGGCTCCCATTAAGAACCTGTACTTAGTGTATGTAGATCTGGGCCGGAATGGCAGGAGAGCCTTCATCATCACCAAGGACACTAAGTACATTATAGTCGGCAGACTCTTGGATGTCACTGGAGGGGGCAGGGATCTGGCCATGGAGATGGGAATTGACAAGGGTTATTTTCCCCTTCCTAGAGGGAGAAGCGTGAATGTGAAAGTGAGTACTGTGGGTTCTCCCACCTTCGGCCCCCAGAATGCCCCTGAGGTGGTGATATACTATGATCCCTTCTGTCCTTTCTCCTTAAGGGAGCTTAGGGAGCTGAGGCCCCTGGCCGATGAGGGAAAGATTCGCTTGGTGTTGAAGTATCTGATAATCAACGGTGCCAACGCGAGAAGGTTGGCTAGGGATTCCATATGTCTGTATCAGCAGGGTAGGAAAAAAGAGTTCTGGGCCCTGGTCCTTTCTAAGGGGGCTTTGGCCAGCAAGATGAAGATCAAGTGTAGGGATAACCAGGTAGAGCTTATTGAACTTCTTCTCACCAGGGATGGAGAGGAGGCCAGAAAACTGCAGCTCAAGGGCACCCCTTCCCTTTTTATTCGTGGAAAGGTGTATACAGGATTTATCAATAGATTAATGTTGGAGAAGCTATTGTTGACAGGGAGTAAAAGCAAGGCTAAATAAGGACCATGATTCCACAATCAAAATCCGTTTAGATACTCATTCTCGGGGAGGAGAGGTGACAGGATGAAGGAACTAGTGGAGGCCATGGCGAGGGCGATGGTGGAAAGGCCCGAGGAAGTTCAGGTTAATGAGATCGACGGTGCCAAAACGGTGGTGTTGGAGCTGAGGGTCGCTCCTGAAGATCTGGGTCGGGTCATTGGGAAGGAAGGTAGCCGGGCCAAGGCCATGAGGACCATCATCAACGCCGCCAACAAGGACCGGGATAGAAGGTATATCCTGGAGATTGTGGAGTAACTTTTCAACTTAGGGGAGGGCTCTTTCCGGTCCCTCCCCTTTTGTTCCCTTCTCTTAGCCTTCCAAAGGAGGATTCACCACAGCCCAAGTATGGGCTGGGGCTCTTCTCACCTTTACCCTTCTCCCTTCAATCTCAAGTCTGCCTTGGGCAAAGAGTTGTATGGCTCGGGGATATATTTTGTGTTCGTATTCTAAGATCCTGGCGGCCAGGGTATCCTCGTTGTCATCTTCCAAGACGGGAACGGCGGCTTGGATGATGATGGGACCATGGTCTGTCTTTTCGTCTACGAAGTGGACGGTGCATCCGGAGATTTTGACTCCGTAATCCAGGGCCTGCTTTTGCCCGTGGAGACCGGGGAAGGAGGGGAGAAGGGCAGGGTGGATGTTGATTATGCGCCACCGGAACCGGTCGACAAAATATTCCGAAAGGATGCGCATGTACCCTGCCAAGCAGATGAGGCCAACCCCTCTCTTTTCCAGTTCGTCTCCTATGACTTTCTCGTGTTCTTCACGGCTGCTGTAAGCCTTGGGGTCTATGAAGAGAGCTTCTATCCCGTGTTTTCTGGCCCTTTCTAGGGCAAAAGCGTCCTCTTTGTCGGATATGACCACAGCTACTTGGGCTTCTAAATTCCCCCTTTCGATGGCGTCTATGATGGCTTGTAGGTTGGATCCCCTCCCGGATACCAAGACCCCCAGTTTCAGTGGGTTACCCCCCATACCTTCACCTCCCTTTTCCCTTTGACGATTTTCCCTATCTCCCAGGCCCTGTATCCCTTCTTCTCTAGGATTTTTAGGGCCTCTGAAGCCTGGTGGGGAGGGATGACCGCCACCAGACCTATCCCCATATTGAAGGTTCGAAACATCTCCTTTGTGGGGACATCCCCTTTTTCCTGGATAAAGGGGAAGATGGGGGGAGCCTCCCATTGAGAAGGATCTAGTTCCATAGTCAAATTGGGAGGAAGGATGCGGGGAGGGTTTTCTAGGAGTCCCCCTCCAGTGATGTGGGCTAGTCCCCGGAGGTCTATGTTGTGCTTTCTGAGGGCTTCCACGGCGGTGACATAGATTCTGGTGGGTTCCAGGAGTTCTTGAGCCACCGACTTGCCCCAGGGTAGGGGACTGGAGACGGCCAGTTTTTCTTTTTCGAAGATCACTTTCCTGACCAGGGAGTAACCGTTGCTGTGGAGGCCTGATGAGGCCATTCCCAGGACCTTGTCCCCTTCTTGGATTCGGGAACCGTCTATGATGGCTTGGCGGTCTACTATGCCCACTGCGAACCCAGCTAGGTCGTATTCTCCGGGGGGGTAAAAGTTGGGCATCTCCGCTGTCTCCCCACCCAGGAGGGCGCATCCCGCTTCCCGGCAGCCGCGGGCTATCCCTTTCACCACCTCTAGGGCCTTTTCTTCTTCTAGCTTTCCTGTGGCGAGGTAGTCCAGAAAGAAGAGGGGCTTGGCACCTACAGTGATGAGGTCGTTGACGTTCATGGCCACAAGATCTATGCCCACAGTGTGGTGTTTGCCAGCCATGAAGGCTACCTTTAGCTTGGTGCCCACTCCATCTGTGCAGGCTACCAGGGTGGGGTCGTTGTACTCTTTCCAGGGTGGGGCGAAGAGGCCACTAAAGCCTCCTAGCTCTGTCACCACGCCGGGAATGGCCGTTGATTTGGCTAGGGGCTTTATGAACTCTACCAGGCGGTTTCCTGCTTCTATATCCACTCCTGCTTCTTTATACTCCATTCTCTTTTCTCCTCTTTTCGGGCTCGATGCCGTAGGCCTTCAATTTTTTGTAGAGGTGACTCCTCTCTATGCCTAGGTATTCGGCTGTTCGGCTGATGTTCCAACCGAACTGCTCCAGGTGTCTTAAGATGTACTCCTTTTCGAAGGCTTCCCGGGCCTCTCTTAGGGTGGAGGGCGGTTGGACCTGGGTCTCGGAGATGGGGTGTGGGAGATCCCTGACGCCGATCTCTTCTTTGGGAACCATGATTACTAGCCTCTCCACCATGTTTCTCAGCTCTCT
Source organism: Aquificota bacterium (assembly GCA_003648675.1). Lineage (GTDB taxonomy): Bacteria > Thermosulfidibacterota > Thermosulfidibacteria > Thermosulfidibacterales > B14-G1 > B14-G1. The sequence goes on along the minus strand of QMPS01000025.1, from coordinate 4,324 downwards.
CACGTTCCCGGGCCAGTGGTAACCCATTAGGAGACTCAAGGCTTCTGGTGAAATGGTCTTGGGTTTCATGCCGTACTTTTTGGAAAAGTGCTTTAAGAAGTGATCTACCAGTAGGGGTATGTCTTCCCGGCGTTCTCTTAGAGGGGGAACATGGATGGGGATGACGTTGAGGCGGAAGTAGAGGTCCTCTCGAAAGAGACCCTTTTCTATCTCTTCTTCCAGGTTTTTGTTGGTGGAGGCTATGATGCGAATGTCCACGGGAATGGTTTCTCTGCCTCCAATGCGCTGTAGAGAAAGCTCCTGGATCACCCTAAGGACCTTGGCTTGGACTTTGAGGCTCATGTCTCCCACTTCATCCAGAAAGAGGGTACCTCGGTGGGCCAGCTCGAATTTGCCCCTGTGGGGAGGAGATTCGGTGTTGCCTTCCCAACCGAAAAGCTCCTTTTCTATCATGTCTTCGGGAATGGCGGCACAGCTCACTTCTACGAATGGGTAATCTTTTCTGATGCTCAGGGCGTGGATTTCCCTGGCCACCAGTTCCTTGCCGGTACCGCTCTCCCCGGTGATGAGAACCCACCCGTCGGTGGGTGCCACTAGTTTGATTTGGTCCCTCAGGGCTTTCATGGGGGGGCTCTCCCCGATAAGGATTCTCTCCTCTTCCAATTTCTCTCTGAGCCTTAGGTTTTCTAGACGGAGATGGTATTCCCTGAGGGCCCTTTCCGTCTTGATGATGAGCTCGTCCAAGTTTAGGGGTTTCTCCACAAAGTCATAGGCTCCCAGTTTTATGGTCTTCACTGCTGTTTCAATGGTGCCATGGCCTGAGATCATGATGATAGGGACCAGTGGATTCTTCTCCTTCATCTCCTTTAGCACGTCTACTCCGTCCATCTCGGGGAGCCATATGTCTAAAAGGACCAGGTCTACGGCGTCTTTAGAGAAGATCTCCAAGGCCTCTTTTCCCGAGGCTGCCTCGGCAACCCTGTATCCCTCATCTTCTAAGATCCCCCTGAGGGATTCCCGAATGGACTTTTCGTCATCTACTATGAGTACCAGGTTGCCCATTTAAGCTGCCTTTCCCGGTAGTTCTATGATGAAGACGGCTCCTTTGGGTTTATTATCCTTCACTCTGATATATCCCCCGTGGTCTGAGATGATACGGCTCACAATGGCCAGCCCTAGACCAGTACCCCTCTCTTTGGTGGAGAAGTAGGGCATGAAGAGTTTCTCCTTGTCTTCGGGCTTTATTCCTGTACCCTCGTCAGCCACTTCCACCACGGCGGCCGGGATACTCTCATCCCACTTTGCCCTGATGGTGATTTTCCCCTTGCCTTTCATCGCTTCTATGGCATTTTCCAGCAGGTTTATAAATACCCGGTTCATCTGATCCCTGTCCAGGAGGAGGGGAGGAAGATTTTGGGGTATGTTCACTTCGAAGGATATCTGTTTGTGGGAGGCGGAGTATAGCGCCACAAGGTCTTGGATGAGGTCTTGGAGTCTGGTGGGTTTGGGGGTGATCTGGGGCATGCGGGCGAATTTATAAAATTCATTGACCATATGTTTAAGCTCTTCCACTTCTTTGGTGATGGTTTCTATGCACCTGTAGAAGACCTTCCCTTCTTCTCCTTTCATGTAGTGGCCGAATTTTCTCTTAAGTCTTTGGGCAGACAGGGATATGGGGGTAAGGGGGTTTTTGATTTCGTGGGCCACCCTTCGGGCTACCTCTTCCCAGGCGGCCGCCCTCTGGGCTTTCACCAGCTCTGTCAGGTCCTCCATGACAACCACGGTTCCGGTGTATCTCCCTTTATGGTCTAATAGGGTGGAGGCTCCCACCATGAGGTGGGTGACGCCCTCTTCCGTAACGAGCTTCACCTCTTTTCTGTCTCCTTCCTTTCCCCGGCGTAGCATCTCTTTAACTGTTTCTCTCAGGGGTCCTAAGTGGTCTTCTCTGAAGATCTGGCGATAGGGGATGCCCAGGCATTCTTCGTATCCCAGCCTCATCAGCTCTCTAGCGGCTTTGTTTATACTGGATACCTTGCCTTCCTTGTCTATGGAGATGACCCCTGTGGCGATGTTGTCTAGGACCGTTTCTATGTAGCGTTTTCTCTCTTCCAGTTCTTTTCTGGATATCTTTAGGTCTTGGATCATGCGGTTGAATGAGTCTACCAGAATGCCTATTTCGTCGTCGGCTCTAACGGTTATTTGGGTTTCCAGGTTGCCTTTGGCCACTTCGCGGGTGGCTGAAGCCAAGGCTTCAATGGGTATAGTTATTCCTTTGGCTAGCTGAAGGCCGAACCAGATAGAGGAGAAGACGATGAGGAGAGTGGCCATTAGGAAGACCATAATGTAACTGATCTTGATGGGGTTCTTCAGCTCTTTAGCCTGTCTGTAGCCTTCGTAGTATTGGGTGACGGCTGCCAGGTTTTTATACAGCTGGGATGGGATCTTGTGAGTTAGACTCACCACGCCCCGGGGAAAGGGTACCAGTAAGATGTGGTATCTTTTATTGTCCCAAGAAATGGTACCGCCCTTTTTCAAGGTTTCCGCTATTTTGGGGTCTCCCGGCTCTAATAGGTAAGATTTGGCGTCCCGCTTGTTTCCTTTAGAGCTGGCTAGGAGATGACCCGCCGGGTCGAAGATCTCTATAGCCTTCAATCGGTGTTCTCGGGCTTTCTTTTTTAGCAGCCATACCAGCTTCCAGTAGTTCTTTTTTTCCAAGAGTTGCTGTTTTCGGGCCGTTTTCATGATCTCCTTGGCCAGGACTGTACCGGAGCTGTCCATCTCCCTGTAATAGCCCTGGGCCACGGCTAGGGCTTCCTTTAAAGCCTTCTCCCTCTGCTGGGTGAACCAGTTCTCGATGTTGGAGGTGATAAGGCCGCTGGCTACTAAGAAGAGAAGGGTGGTGGGGATGATGGTCAAGGCGATAAAAGCGGTGATGAGCTTGGTTTTGAACTTAGAACCTAGGACTCCTCTCTTGTGCTCAAAGTAAATCTTGGTGAGGTTTCTTCCCACCATGACCACCAGAACCATAAGAATGATGAAGTTGAGGTTAACCACCATGAAGACCAGGATGTTGGAAGGTATGGAGGTGGGTTTACCTTGGTGTTGTTGGAGGTAGATCTGGAGCCCTGTGAGCCCCACAAAGACGATGAAAAGCAGCCCTGTGAGGATGAGAGACCTTTTTCTCTTGCGGAGCTCCTGTTGGCCACGGGGGGGCGATTCCATCACTGCTCAACCTCCACCCTGGCTTTGTCGGTTTCAAAGTCCGCCGGGGCTGGTGAAAGAAGGGAATAGATAAGGTTGAAAGGGAAGAAGAGGGAGGCGGTTCTTCTGTATACCCGCACTTCTATATAGGATCTTTTTTCCCGCAGGGGGCGGGTAGGTAGGGGTAAGAGAAGGTTTTGGGCTTCACGTCTGAAGGCCTCAAAGCTTGAGAAGCTCTTCTCTATCTCTGGTGGGTCTTTGATTACGAAGGTTTTTGTCAAAAGGTTGTACTTAATCACTCTGGTGTACACGCCTTCCCAAAGCACAGGGTCCCATAGGATGGACCTGTCCCGCTCTATCATTACGGAGCAGCTGAGGGTTATGGGTATCCCTTCCATAAGGGCCTCTTTTAGTTCCGGGAAGAACAGTCCATCGAGTTTCACCTTTAAATAAAAAAAGTCTTTCTCTCCCTGCAACAGCCTGGCCTCTTTGATGTGTACCTGTCCGGCCAGCAGGGGGGAGGCCAGGAAAAGAAATATTCCTATGAGTAAGCTTTTCCTCATCGGGGTAGATTTAAATCATTTATCTTTTATGGGCAACTCTTCTCTACTCGGTGACAAGAGGCGGTACTATATTGGCAGATCAGCCTCTTGGTGGTAGGTCTCTTGGGATGTGATGGGAGAGGCTGTGTACGGGGAAAAGGGCTCTTCTGGGGGTTGGATTTATCTTGTTTTATAGGGTAGGATCGCTAGGGAAAAAGGAGGTTGCTATGGGTTATCGGGCCATAGACATCCATGTCCACGTGGGCAATCTGAACCACTGGAAGCCTTGGGTCAAGGAGTGGTGGCAGAAGGCCAATCCCAGGGATTTTGCCATGGTGAGAGAGGACGGCTCTCTGGATAGAGAAGCTTTTTTGAGACATTTGGACGAGGTAGGAGTGGAGTATGTGGTGGTGTTGGCTGAAAGGTCTCCAGCCACCACTTGCGATGTACCTACCGAAGAAGTGCTGGAGTTTTGCCAGGGAGAAGAGAGGTTTATTCCCTTTTGTAACATCAATATCCACCTCACCGACGACCCCCTGCGGGACTTTCAGGACTACATGGAAAAAGGGGCCCGGGGACTG
>QMPS01000024.1 GCA_003648675.1 Aquificota bacterium | reverse complement strand
GGATGAGGCAGGCTATACCCATATTCCCATCCTCTCTTATGCTGTGAAGTACGCTTCGGCCTTTTACGGCCCCTTCAGGGATGCTGCTGAATCTGCCCCCCAGTTTGGTGATAGGCGGGCTTACCAGATGGACCCGTGCAATGTGAGAGAGGCTGTGAAAGAGGCCCAGCTAGACTTGGAGGAAGGGGCCGATATGCTCATGGTGAAACCTGCACTGGCGTATTTGGACGTCATCAGGGTTATCAGGGATACCTTCCCCCAGGTACCCCTAGTGGCTTACAATGTAAGTGGTGAGTATTCTCTAATCAAAGCCGCTGCCCAGTTGGGCTGGGTGGATGAAGAGCGAGTGATGATGGAGACTCTGCTGGCTATCAAGAGGGCGGGTGCTGACATCATCATCACTTATTTTGCCCGGGAGGTGGCCAGGATTTTGGGTTGTTAATTCTTCGGAATATCCACTATCCGTTAAAAGCCTCTTTTACCTACTGACTTTTGCCCCTCTACGTAATTAATTTCTGGGGGTGGTAGGATCCTTCTTTTTACTCCCTACTTTTGCAAAATCCAGGTTTAAATAATTTACTCTTGAAGTTTCTTATTGTTTTATTTTCCTGTTATTTCCCTTCCTAGACCCATTGGACAGGTTTAAACAATGTATCACAAAAAACCCCCAGTTCATATGGGTCTAAGAAAGGGTTGCAATAAAAATCACAATATGCTAACCCTTGCCCGGCTTTAATCCCGGTGGAGGGTGGAATCATGTATCAGCACATCAGTCAATACACACCGGTCCTTCTCTTTTTTGCTTTGGCTATTGGCTTTGGCGTTGGGGCCTTGCTCTTTGCATATTTGGTGAGACCCAATAAGCCCGATCCTGAAAAACTCTCTCCCTATGAGTGTGGTATCCCTCCTCTCATGTCCGTCAATGAGAGGATACCCATCCGCTTCTTCATTATAGTAATGCTCTTCCTCCTCTTCGATGTGGAAGCTGTCTTCATGTATCCTTGGGCGGTGGTTTATGAGCGTATAGGTTGGTGGGGCTTCATCGAGATGTTTCTTTTCATTGTGATCCTTTTGGTGGGTTACGTATACGCTTGGGCGAAAGGAGCGTTGGAATGGGAGTGATAGAGAGGAAACTACCGGACAACGCTTTGACCCAGCTCATTGATAAGGTGGTGAACTGGGCCAGGCGTTCTTCCCTGTGGCCCATGACCTTTGGTTTGGCCTGTTGTGCTATTGAGATGATGGCCGCCGGGGCTTCCAGGTACGACTTTGACCGGTTTGGCGTCATCTTTCGGGCTACCCCCCGGCAGTCGGACGTCATGATTGTGGCGGGGACGGTTACGGTAAAGATGGCCCCTGTTCTTCGTAAGGTCTACGACCAGATGCCTGAGCCCCGGTGGGTCATCTCCATGGGCACCTGTGCCAATACCGGGAAGAACTTCGACACCTACCACGTGGTCCAGGGTGTGGATCAAATTGTGCCTGTGGATGTCTATGTGCCTGGCTGTCCTCCCCGGCCAGAGGGACTCATGTATGGGGTGATTCTGCTTCAGGAGAAGATAGACAAGATGAAGGTTTTCAGGAAGTGAGGTGGAGCCATGGCTGGAGAGAAAGAAAAGAAGGTCTCCAAGGGGGAAGTCAAGGAAGAAAGGAAGCCCAAGGCTCCTGCCGCCGAAGAGGCTGCTAAAAAGAAGGCTGCTGCTCCAAAGGATGAAGCTCCTCAGGAACCCCAGGTGGATGTGGATACCCTGCCTTTAGTGAAGAGAGTGAAGGAGGTTAAGGGGGAGTTTATCGAGGATGTGAAGTACTTCAGGGGGGAGATCACCTTTCTGGTGAAAAAAGAGGGGATTGTGGATCTGTGTCATTTCCTCAAGGACGATTCCGAGACCCAGTTCGACTTTCTTACCGAGGTGATTGGAACCCACTATCCAGAGCGGGAGAAGCCCTTTGAGGTGGTGTACCACCTCTACTCCACATCCAAGAAACACCGGGTAAGGCTCAAAGTCCAGTTGGCTGAGGATGAGGAGGTGGAGAGCGTCTTCCCCGTGTGGAGATCAGCCACCTGGTATGAGAGGGAAGTCTACGACATGTTGGGTATTAGGTTTGCAAACCACCCCGACCTCAAGAGGATTCTCCTCCCTGACGATTGGGAAGGTCATCCCTTGAGGAAGGACTATCCCCTGCAGGGGCCCCCGGGATATCGGGAGGCCTGGATAAAGGCCCACTGCGCCAGCACCAACAAACTCTGAGGGTAAATGTCATGATGGAAAAGGGGTTGATGGATAAGGGTTCTGTGGAGGGGCAGGTTACCGAAGACCTCATGAGGGATACCCTCAAGACCCGTGAAATGTGGCTCAACATGGGTCCCCAACATCCCAGTACCCACGGGGTGTTGAGGCTCATTCTGGCCCTAGAAGGTGAAAGAATCGTTGATACAGAGATCGTTATCGGTTACCTCCACAGGGGTATGGAGAAACTGGCCGAGGCCAAGACCTATCCCCAGTTTCTCCCTTACACTGACCGTCTGGACTACATCTCTTCCCACGCCATGAACTTCGGTTATGTCCTGGCTGTGGAAAAGCTAATGGGCATAGAGGTACCCGAGAGGGCCCAGTACATTCGGGTGATGATGGCTGAACTCACCAGGATCTCTAGTCACCTTATCTGGTTGGCTACTCATGCCCTGGACATTGGTGCCATGACCGTCTTTCTCTACTGCTTCCGTGAGAGGGAGATGATTCTCGACCTCTTCGAGATGGCCTGTGGTGCCCGCCTCACCACCAGCTACTTCAGGATTGGTGGGGTGGCTCACGATCTGCCTGATGGATTTATCGAACAAGCCCGGGAGTTCTGCAAGATCTTTCCCAAGAAGGCCCAGGACTATGACGATCTCATTTTGAAGAACCGCATTTGGCTTTCCAGGACGGTAAATGTGGCCAAGATTTCGGGAGAGGAAGGCCTCAACCTTGGACTTACTGGCCCCAATATCCGTGGTTCCGGGGTCTATTGGGATATCCGTAAGGATGAGCCCTACTCCAACTACGACAAGCTGGACTGGGAGATAGCCGTGGAGCATGGTTGCGACGTGTATGCTCGGTACCTGGTGAGACTTAAGGAAATGAGAGAGTCTTGTAAGATTGTCTCTCAGTGCTTGGACATTTTAGAGAAGCTAGATGGGCCTGTCATGGCGAAGGTGCCCAAAGTGATAAAACCTCCCGAAGGGGAGGTTTACGCTTCAGTAGAGGCCCCTAAAGGGGAGTTGGGCTTTTACATTGTAAGCGACGGTTCGCCTAAGCCTTATAGGTTGAAGATTAGGGCTCCCTCTTTTGCCAACCTCATTTCCGTTCCCACCATGGTGAGGGGGCACATGGTGGCTGATGTGATTGCTGTCATAGGGAGCATAGACGTGGTCCTGGGCGAAGTGGACAGGTGAGGAGGTAGGAGATGGCTCAGGAGTTGGTACTGGTTGTTATAAAGATGATTGTGGTCTTTGCTGTAGCCCTTCTGATAGTGGCCTATCTGACTTACTTTGAGCGTAAAATCATAGGCCATATGCAATTGAGGCTTGGACCTATGAGGGTGGGGCCCCACGGTCTTCTGCAACCTATTGCCGATGGTCTCAAGCTCTTTGTGAAAGAGGACATAGTGCCACACGACAGTGATCGTTGGACTTTCTATTTTGCTCCCATTCTCAACCTGGTGTGTGCCCTGGTGCTCTTAGCCGTCATTCCTTTCTCTTACAATTTTATGGTCACCCGGCTGAATATTGGTGTTCTTTACGTCCTCTCCTTAGCTTCCGTGGGGACAATCGCCCTGCTTCTGGCCGGCTGGTCTTCGGGTTCCAAGTACCCCATTATGGGGGGATTGAGGTCGGCAGCCCAGATTTTCTCTTACGAGATTTTTCTGGGCTTTTCCATCATGGGTGTGCTTATGATCTCCGGGTCCTTGGACCTGGTGAAGATTGTGGAGGCCCAAAGCAAGGTGTGGAACATTGTTTATCAGCCGGTGGCTTTCGTGGTTTACGTTATCGCCGCTCTTGGTGAGCTTAACAGGGTACCCTTCGATCTTCCCGAAGCTGAGAACGAGTTAGTGGCCGGTTTCCATACTGAGTATAGCGGCTTTAAGTTTGCCTACTTCTTCCTGGCGGAGTACGCCAATATGATCGTTGTCTCCTGTATGGCTGTCATTCTCTTCCTGGGAGGTTGGAAGGGCCCTGTGCTGCCGGGCATTGTCTGGTTCCTTATAAAAATGTGTGCCTTCTTCTACTTCTTCATCTGGGTGAGGGCCACCTTTCCTAGATACAGGTATGACCAGTTCATGAGGATCGGCTGGAAGATCATGTTGCCCATTGCCCTGGCCAACATTGTGGTGACGGGCGTAGTGATGATGCTGGTTTAGGAGGTGACAAGGTGGGTCTGGTGCAGAAAGTTCTCATGAAGGACTTATTGATAGGGCTTAGGCGGACGGTCACCTACAACTATCAGAAGGCCATTACCATGCAGTATCCCAAAGAGAAGTGGACTCCTTATCCCCGTTTTCGTGGTGTTATACGTCTCACCCACGATGAGGAGGGAAATCTCAAGTGTATTGCCTGTGGCATGTGTGCCCGGGCCTGTCCTGTTGGATGTATCACCGTCAAGACCGAAGGAAAGGGCAAGGAGAGGAAACTGGTAGACTTCGTTATAGACTTTGGAGTTTGTCTCTTCTGTGGTCTCTGCGTGGAGGCTTGTCCCGTGAAGGGCAAAGCCATAGAGATGACCAGCTACTACGAAGCAGCTACTTACGACAGGAATGAGATGATCTTTGATATCAATAAGCTCCAGGCCGACTACAAGGCTTGGGAGAGGAGCTTCAAAAAGTGAAAGGGGTAAAGCCATGAGCTGGTCACAGCTGTTCTTTTATGTCTTTGCTGTCCTTGCGGTGATCATGTCCCTCATGGTGGTCACCAGAAGGAAGGCTGTCCACAGTGCCATATTTCTCATCCTCGCCTTCATCTGCTTTGCGGCTACCTATGTCATCATGAACGCCGAATTGCTGGCTGCCATTCAAGTGCTGGTCTATGCCGGTGGCGTGGTGGGTCTCATCATCTTTGTCATCATGCTGGTGAAGGCCGAGGAGGACGAGGTGAAACAGACCCATGGTCAATGGATCATAGCGGCCTTTGTAGCTCTCCTTCTGGTGGTGGAGGTGGCCTTTGTTCTCCTGAGCAATTTGGCTCAGAAAACGGGGGGCTTGGCTGCCAAGATGGCTCAGGCAGGGGGCAACACCGAGGCAGTGGGAGTGGTTCTCTATACTAAATATCTGTTCCCTTTTGAGGTGGCGTCCATCCTCCTGTTGGCGGCTATGATCGGGGCCATAGTGCTGGCCAAGTATAAATTGGAGAGGTGAGGAGATGATACCTTTGAACCATGTGATCATCTTTTCCCTCATCATCTTTATCATAGGGATGGTGGGAGCTCTGAGTAGGAGGAATGTCTTTATTATTCTCATGTCCATCGAGCTCATGCTCAACGCGGTGAACATCGCCTTGATAGGCATCTCCTCAGCCATGGGAGACCTCGTTGGCCAGATCTTGGCCATCTTCATCATCACCGTGGCAGCGGGAGAGGCTGCTGTGGGATTGGCCATCGTGGTGGCCCTTTACAGGAACAGGCTCACCGTCAACGTGGACGCCATCAATCTATTGAAATGGTGAGGGGAGGGGGGAGATGGTAAAATACGCCTGGTTGATTCCGGTCTTTCCGCTGGTGGGCTTTGTCATTAATGGCCTTTTTGGCGTGAAGTACATTAAGAAAAAGGCTCACCTCATCGCCGTGCCAGCCCTAGGTCTTTCCTGGCTCTTCTCCATCTTGGTTTTCCTAGATGTGCTCCATGGTCACACGGGGACTCTGGAGTTCTTCGATTGGATAGTTTCCGGTAGCATTCACATCAAGGTGGCCTTTCTCATAGACCAACTCTCTGCTGTTATGCTCATGGTGGTTACCACCCTCTCCTTCTGGATCCACGTATACTCCATTGGTTACATGGGCCATGATCCGGGCTATGCCCGTTTTTTCACCTATCTAAACTTGTTTGTCTTCTTCATGCTTATCTTGGTGCTGGGTTCCAGCTACGCCCTCATGTTTGTGGGTTGGGAGGGCGTGGGCCTCTGCTCCTATCTCCTCATCGGTTTCTGGTACGAAAGAGATTCGGCGGCCAATGCGGGTAAGAAGGCCTTCATCACCAACAGGATTGGTGATGCGGGCTTCATCATAGGGATGTTCACCTTGTGGTACTACCTGGGCTCTCTGGACTACAAAGTCGTCTTTGAGCGGGCCCACATGCTGAGCCCCGAGGTGGTCACCATTGCCACTTTGCTTCTTTTTGTGGGTGCTACTGGTAAATCTGCCCAAATACCCCTCTATGTGTGGTTGCCCGACGCCATGGAAGGTCCCACTCCCGTGTCAGCTCTCATTCACGCTGCAACCATGGTGACAGCGGGTGTTTACATGGTGGCCAGGAGCAACGTTCTCTACAACATGGCTCCCTTCTCCATGGAAGTGGTTGCCGTGGTGGGGTGCTTAACAGCTTTCATGGCAGCCACTATTGGTACTTCTCAGTATGACCTGAAAAGGGTTCTGGCCTACTCCACGGTGAGTCAGCTGGGATACATGTTCTTGGGTTGCGGTGTGGGGGCCTATGCAGCGGGAATCTTTCATCTCATGACCCATGCCTTCTTTAAGGGCCTCCTCTTTCTGGCAGCGGGTTCTGTTATGCATGCCATGATGGATGTCCTGGATATAAGGATCATGGGTAACCTGAGGAAGTGGATGCCTGTCACTGCCGCCACTTTTACCGTAGGCGCTCTAGCCCTGGCAGGTATTCCACCCTTTGCCGGTTTCTGGTCCAAGGACGAGATTTTGGCCCACACTTTTTACACAGGCCACTACTTCCTGTGGTTCTTGGGTACCTTCACTGCTTTTCTCACGGCTTACTACACCTTCAGGGCAGTTTTTATGACCTTCACTGGTAGAGACCGCATTCCTCATGAGATTTCTCACCACCTCCATGAGTCCCCCAAGGTCATGACCATTCCCCTCATCTTTTTGGCCTTTGGCGCTGCCCTTGCGGGGTTCTTTGGGTTGAAGAACCCTGAGCACAAGCCCTACTTCGGCGCTTTTCTGGCTCCCGTCATCCAGGAGTATCATCCCGGTGCTCATGAGGCTTATCACGAGGCCCAAGCGGTGGTCCACGGGGCAGCCGCTGCCCATGGTGCCCATGAGGCGGTAGAGGCTCCCCATGGTGAGGCCGCCCATGAGGCCGTGAAGGCTCATGAAGGAGCTGCTGAGGGTGCCGCCCACGAAGAGGAGTTCCCCGAGATTGTTTTGGTCCTCATCTCTGTAGTGGCAGGCATTTTGGGTATCACACTGGCTTATCTCACCTTCCTTAAAAAGGCCCTGGACCCAGTAGTCCTGCTCAAGAGATACATGTGGCCTCTGCACAAGCTCCTCTATCACAAATATTGGGTGGACGAGATCTATGGGGCCCTCATCATCTGGAGGGTGGTGGACCTTGCCTATGTCTCCTGGAAGTTCGACCAGTGGATCATAGATGGCATTGTCAATGGGGCTTCCTGGCTCACTAAGACCTTTGCCTGGGTCACTCGGGTGGCCACGGAGCCCTTTGTAGTGGATGGGGCCGTCAATGGTGCGGCAGAGCTGGTGAGAACGGGTTATCGGGTCTTCAGGAGGATCCAGACCGGACTTGTGGAGAATTACATGCTTTATATGGTCTTGGGTCTCTTCCTGATGGTCACCGTCTACATATTCATAAATATTTTGTAAAAATTTAGGAGGAGGAACGACCCATGCAGCCCAACTTTGGAACTAACGTGTTCGGCTTTCCCATCCTCTCCCTCATAACATATCTGCCGCTGGCCGGGGCCATCTTTCTCTTGTTTGTGAACAAAGAGAAAGTAAAATTTATCAAATACTTTGCCTTTGCCGTGGCCCTGGTGGACTTCCTTATCTCTATCCCTCTGTGGTTCGCCTTTGACAGGACCACCTGGCATTTCCAGTTTGTGGAGAGGTTTAGCTGGATCAAGGCTTTGGGGGTGGAGTACTACTTTGGTGTGGATGGCATTAGTCTCCTGCTGTTTCTCCTTACCACCTTCCTCACGGCCATATCCGTCCTCTCTTCCTTCAACTACATCCAGGAGAGGGACAAGGAGTACTACATCGCCATGCTGGTCTTGGAGACAGGGATGCTGGGAGTTTTCGTTGCTTTGGACCTCTTCCTCTTCTATGTCTTCTGGGAAGTGATGTTGGTCCCCATGTACTTCCTCATTGGTATCTGGGGATACGAGAGGAGGCTCTACGCTGCCATTAAGTTCTTCCTGTACACCCTCTTTGGCTCTCTGTTCATGCTCATTGCCATTATCTC
>QMPS01000023.1 GCA_003648675.1 Aquificota bacterium | reverse complement strand
GGCCAGTATAGTAACCCTGGATACACATCCCCTTGTTTTGTACGTCCTCAGCCTCACTGTGGCAAATGTGGACTCTATGGGATTGGTGGTCCTGATATGATGCCAGTGTTCTGCAGGAAAACTATAACGGAAGTTCCAGGCCATGATTCCCAGAAGTGAACCCATATCAATATGTTAGGCTGATTCCATCCCTACATCGTAGCCATTAATAAGGCAGGAATATTATTTTCATTTTATTAAGATATTTGACATTGCATTTGTTCTGTGTTACACAAACAATTACAATGTATGTGGATACAGCATATGTCAAACGAAAGGGAAAGACCTATGTTCGCCACCTTTTGAGAGAGTCCCACCGTGAGGGTGGAAAGGTCAAGCACCGTACCATTGCCAATCTGTCCCACTGTTCCCCTGAGGAGATCGAGGCCATCAAGCTGGCCCTGAAGCACAAAGGGGATCTTTCGCTTCTGAGCTCTGTGAAGGAGGTTAAGGTATCTCAGGGGTTGAGAGTAGGTGCGGTGTGGCTTCTTGACGCACTTGCAAGGCGCCTGGGTATCACCCAGGCATTGGGTAAGACCCGTCAAGGTAAACTGGCCCTATGGCAGGTAATGGCCAGGCTAATAGATCAAGGCTCCCGTTTATCCGCTGTGAGGCTTGCAGGACTCCACGGGGTGTGTGAGGTACTGGGGCTGGATGCCTTCAATGAGGATCACCTCTATAACAACCTTGCCTGGTTAGCCGATCACCAGGAAAAGATAGAGAAGAGGCTATTTAAGGTGCGCTATGGGAAAGAGCCACCCACTTTGTTTTTGTACGATGTGACCAGTTCCTATCTGGAAGGTGAGCACAACGCTCTTGGTGCCTTTGGTTACAACAGGGATAAAAAGCGTGGCAAGAAGCAACTGGTGATTGGGCTCCTCACAGGGTCTGATGGGGTACCTGTAGCGGTACGGGTCTTTCAAGGCAATACCCAGGATCCAAGGACACTTGAGGAACAGATAAGAATGCTCATTGAAGGATTTGGTGTGAAGGAGGTGACCCTTGTGGGTGACAGGGGGATGATCAAAGGGCCTCAGAGGGAGCTCATAGGCAGGCAGGGATTTCACTACATCAGTGCCATAACAAAGGCCCAGATAAGAAGGCTCATTCACACTGGGGTGCTCCAGATAGGCCTATTTGATGAAGACTTGAAGGAAGTGGTGGATGCAGGGGTGAGGTATATACTGCGTCGCAATCCCCTCAGGGCACAGCAGGTGAGGGCCAACCGTCGTGACAAACTGGAGGCTATTAGAAAACTGGCTCAGGAGAAGACGAACTACCTGATGGGGCATCCCCGGGCAAGGGTAGAGGTTGCCCTGCGGGACATAAAAGAAAGAATCAAAAAGCTGGGGATTTATCAATGGGTGGATGTGAAGGCAGAGGGTAGGGGGCTACATGTAGAGGTGAACAGAGAGGTCCTTTCCCAGGTAGAAGAGCTTGATGGTTGCTATGTGATCACCACAGACCTGAAGGCAGAGGATGCAGATGCGCAGGTAGTGCATGATCGCTACAAGGATCTGGCATTGGTGGAGCAGGCCTTTCGCACATTCAAACAGGGGCATCTGGAAGTGAGGCCCATATTTGTGAGGAGCGAGGCCAGCACCAGGGGACACGTCTTTGTGGTGATGCTGGCATACATACTGGAGAGGGAGCTTGCCAGGCTGTGGCGTGATTCAGAGGTGACAGTAGCGGAGGGGTTGGATGAGCTGGGTGCCTTAAGGTGTGTGAAGGTAGAGGTGCGAGGCAGATGTGTAAACAAGGTACCCGAGCCTGAAGGGATGGCAAAGAGGCTGCTGGAGGCTGCCGATGTCAAACTGCCCATGAGCCTACCGGTGCGCAAGGCGGATGTAGCCACGAGGAAGGGGTTGGTCTCCAAGAGGAGATAAGCTGTTTTATCAACTGGTTACACACCAGATTTTGTGCCTGTTATGCTGGAACCTCCGCTAAAGGGGTAGGTGTATGGGGGTCAGGAGGGTTTGGGTATTGAAGGCGGTTTGTGGTCGCTCTTCTATGACGAGTCGGAGGGCTTCTTGGTAGGAACAAGAACACCGTCCCAGAGCACACTCTTGGTAGACACAAACATCCCTGGTTTGCTCCAGGAGTAGGTGGAAGCCGTAGGTTTTAGGGGTTTTGTTTTGTCTAGATCTAGCTTTCAAAGAGCTTCTTGATCTCCTGGCTCTTTTCCATGGGGCAAACCAGAACTCCCTGAGGGGTGGCCACCACCACCAGGTTGTTCAACCCTAGGACTTTCACGGGGATGTCTTGGCTCCATATGAGGGAGTCTTGAGTCTCCAGGATCTGGGCAAGGCCCCGTGAGACGTTGCCCAGGTGGTCTTTCTCCAGAATTTCCCACAGGGAGGCCCAAGAACCCACATCACACCATTGGAAGTTGGCTGGGACCATGGCCACCCTCTGGGATTTTTCCATAACGGCATGGTCTATGGAAATGTTGGGGAACCTAGAGTATAGGGCTTCTAGGTTAGCTACGGTCACTTTCCATGCTGTATTCCGGAACTTATCCAAGGGCAAGGCTACTTCAGGGAGGTGTCTTACCAGCTCTTCCCAGAGCGTTTGGGCTTTCCAGATGAAGATGCCGCTGTTCCAGTAGTAGTTGCCTTCTTCTAGGAACTTTTGGGCCTTTTCCAGGGAAGGCTTCTCCGTGAATCTTCTTACCCTGAGGGCGGAGGGGATCAACATTTCTCCTGTTTCCATGTATCCATAGCCTGTTTCGGGTCGGGTGGGTGGAATGCCAAGAGTGACCAGCCAGCCGTCCAGGGCAAGTTTGGAGGCTTTGTCGAGGCAAGACCACAGAGCCTCTGGTGGTTCGATATGATGGTCGGCGGGCAGCACAATTATTATCGCCTCTTCTCCCAGTATGTTCATTACGTAAAGGGTGGACAGGGCCACTGCTGGAGCGGTGTTGCGTCCGCGCGGTTCCACTATCACTCTCTCCCGGGGTACATCCCCTTCTTTGGCTACTTCTATGGCCATGTCTCGGGTGGTGACTATCAGTACTTTTTCGCTGCCCACAAAGGGGGCTATTCTCTCTATTGTCTCTTTGAGCAGGGACTTTTGGGAGAAGAGGGGGAGCATGTGTTTGGGAGTTTGGGGATTGCTCAGAGGCCATAGCCGCACCCCTCCCCCCCCTGCCATTATCACCGCTACTCGCTCCATCCTCACACCTCCAATATTTGGGCTATGAGTTTCTCCAGCACCTTAGCCGGGGGAAGAGGGCCGGATTTCAAGGAAATTTCTGCTTCCATCACCCTGTCCAGTAACTGTACGGTTTTGGCTGGGGTTAGGCGTCTCAGTCCCACTTCCAAGGCTTTCCTTTCGTTGGGATGGCGGGAGACCCTCCTGATAGCTTCCTCTCTGGATTCCCTGCCTTCTTCCAAGGTCTGTTGCACTGCTGCTAGACGCACTAAGGAAGAGGAAATTATTCTGAAGAGGTAGAGGTATCCTTTCTCTGCCATTAAGTCTTCCAAAAGGCTCAGGAGACGAAGGTCTCCTTTGTAAACCATGAGGGGAACGTCCCACAGGGAAGGAATTTTTTGAACATCCTCTCCCTTTTTGCCCCATAGGACGAACTTCTCCAGCTCCCTTTCCAAAAGGGCCATTTTCCCTTGGGATACGTCCAGGAGCCAGTCGACCACTTCCTGTTGTACTGGTAGCCCTTCTTTTGCCAGTCGCTTTTTGACCCAGTTTTCCAGAGCCTCCCGTTTCCCGGTGAAGCTGACCACAGCCACTCCGGATCTTTGCAAGGTCTCCAACAGGATCTTTTCTTCCATTCCTTTCTCCTCCAGCTCTCCCAGATGGATGAGAATGAGGAGGGAGTGAGGGGCATGCTGGGTGAGGGCGCGCTCGGTGCGTTCCCTTTCCCTTTTATGCCATGTTTTCCAGAAGTCTAGAGCTTCTCTCAGTACCACTACTCTTTTTGGCGACGCAAAGGGGGCTGTGGACAGGGCTTCTTCCAGCTGGCTTATGGAGGCTTTTTCTCCTTCCAGCACCGTCCAGTTCAGCTCCCAGTTCTCTCCCAGGACCCCTTCTTTGATCCTCTGTAGAGCCTTCTCCATGAGGAGCCCTTCTTCTCCCACAAAGAACACCGTCGATGGCAGAGTACCTTTTTTGATCCTGCTGGAAAACTCTCTGGGGCTGAGGGATTTCATTCTCTCTGTTGAAAAATCAAAGGAGCGAGGCAGAAAGCCGTTGGGCCAACTCCTGTGAGATCCTTTTCAAGGCCTCCCTCTCCCGGGCTTTGCTGAGCTCCACATCGGAGGCCATATGAAATTCAGCATCTTCTGAGAAACTGCCCAGCTTTATGGTCTTTCCCGAGGAGGGATCCTGAATTCTCAGCTTAATGGTGACCACAAGGCGATAGTACTGGGCTGTTCCCCGATAGTCCATGGAGAGAACTTCTTTGTGATACTTCGTCACGTTCCCTTCCAAAATGTAGTCGGCATATTTGTCCCTTCTCACCACCTGGACTTGGGGGGTTCGTATGAGTTCGGAGATGAGGGCTGTAGTGATGATGTATTCCACGTCGGGTTCACCCGTGTCGTTTTTGAGGATGTGGATGGAGATGCTTTTGCCTTTTAAATCTACTTGAGCTGGATTGGGTCCGCGACCGGCCAGTCTGTAGCCACAGCCCAGGGTTGTGATGACTACGAGGAGGGTGGTTAGAATCTTGGTCAAGGCCTTCTCCTGAGGTCCACAAAATTTTGGAGCGGGCGACGGGATTCGAACCCGCGACTTCCAGCTTGGGAAGCTGGCATTCTACCCCTGAATTACGCCCGCCCTGATGGGTAAGATGCCAAAGGGCGCTCTTCGTGTCAAGGGGCTCCCTTTAGGGTTCGCGTTATAGGAATGAAAAGTGTGTTACCCTCTGTTTCTCAAAGCGGTATAAAATCTATTTGACATATAGTATAAGTAGAAATACGATAATTTAAAATGAGGGTTTATCGTCTATAGGAGGGGGTGCCATGTTGGACATTCTCATTTTTCTGGCGGGAGCCATGACCTTTTTGTCCCTGGTTTTTGGCTTGGCGTGCTTTCCCACCAATTACGTGGTGGTTGCCAAGAACGGAGAGAAGGATGTGATCTTTTTTGAGGTCGGGAGTGATTCTCCTCCCTCTGGGTATGCCCCAGTGTGGACAGGCTGTATTCTCAAGGCCGAACGTCCCCTCACTCTTTCCCTTTTGCTGTTTAAGGGTGAGGGAGAAGGGGAAGAACACAGGAAAGTACCAGAGGCCTGGAAGAAAGTGGACGTAGAAGAAGGTTTTTTCAGGGGGTACACTCTGGCGAGTCCGAATGTGGAGTTGGCTTTGGAGATGCTGAGAGGGGAGTGGCCAGGGTGCTAGCCAGAGTGGCCAAAGCTGTGGAAGGCGGTGTGTTGCCCAAGTATCTTGCCCTTCAGGTTTCGGAGGATAGAGTGGCCCTCTACAGTGATCAGGGGACTTTGACCGAGGTGGACCAATTTCTGGTCCTTTACAGGGGGGCCAAAAGGATTTTGGACATGCTCGCGGGGGAAGAGGATTGACCTTCTTCCCCCCCCTCTGGATAGCGGCTCTCTTCTCCTTAGAGTTGGATACCTGTCTCCCTAGCCAGTTCTTTGTAGATGGGAGGGAACTGGACCTGGTGGAGCATGTAGGGCACAAAGGGGTACCTGTTGCTTCCCACTTGGGCTCCGGCCTCTTTCATCCCTTCTATGGTGCTTTCCAGTAGGGAGTAGGGTATGGAGAAGATCATCTCGGTGTCTTGGGTGCCGGAGAAGACCCTGTCCCCCGTTCCCGGTATGGCGATGAAGGGAGTCCCGTGGAGGAGGGGAGCTGCCAGATAATCGCCGCAAGCCACTCTGCCGCTGGTTCGAGTGGTGATGCTCTTTCCCGTGGTGTAAGAATAGCCGTGGACCAGTTTCACTATCTGAGAAGGGTCTCCATAGATGACCACCAACTCCGGCTCTCTATTGGCCTTTGAAAGGGGTTCCATGAGAATGGTCTTGTATTCTCGGTCTAGAATGTACCACTCTTGCTCTTTTTCTCTCTCTTTGGAAACCCAGCCCACCTCTACCATGAGACGGGAGAGGATTTCTTCGTTGGAGGCCTTGGTACTCTTCAGCAGGTTGAGGGCCAACCCTCCGGGGATGCAGACGTTGTCTTCCTTCTCAATGGCTACAGACCAGCCGTAAATCCTGACCCAGGTCATGGCCTGGCAGAGAGTGATCTGGATTTTCCTGTCTCGAGGCCTTCTTGCCTTGGGAGGCAGGGCTTCTCCTTCTGGAAGATAAGAGACTCCCACGGGTTGTGTCTTTAGCCTGAGAAAGTCCATGAGCCTTTCTGACAAATTTTTTACCTTTTCCATGTAACCTCCTTATTGGACCGTTTCTTCCCTGATGGGATTCCACCAGGGACCCGGTTCCACTTTTATCACACCGTCACCGGGCATGCCCGGTTTGAGGAGGTGGTCTCTGTTCTCTTTTACGCAGAGCTTCACGGCAAAGGTGTACTGGACCCGTTCTTTGTGGGTTTGCACCTCTTTAGGGGTGAACTCGGCTTTGGATGCCACGTAGCAAACCTGGGCTGGGAAGGGAGTGTCTGGGAAGGCGTCTACGTATATCCTGGCCTCTTGGCCCAGGGCGATACGGCCCATCTGGGGTTCGGGGATGTAAATCTTTAAGTAGAGGCTGTCCAGGTTTGTCACTATAACCAAGGGGGTGCCGGCGGTGACCACTTCCCCTTCTTCCACCAGTTTTTCCACCACTCTCCCCTTGACGGGGGATGGGATGCGGGTGTCTTCCAAAAGGGCCTGAGCTTCTTCCAGTTTGGCTTGAGTGGTGGCCAGGGCTGATTCCAGAACCCCTATCTCCTTCTGCCTCAGGGTAATTTCCCTCTTTTTGGCCAGGGCCGTTTCCAGGGCTGCTCTGGCCCTGTTTAGCTCCTGCTGGGCACTTTCCATTTGGGCTTTGGCGCTTTTGGCTGCTGCTGCCACCTCGTCCAGTCTCCTTTGGGAGATGACCTTTCTCTCACGGAGGGCCCGGAAGCGTTTCCAGTCCTTTTCCCATTTTTCCCATTGGGCCTTGGCGCCCCGAAGTCGAGCCTGGGCTCCTTTCACCATGGCCCTGGCCTCCTGGATCTTCTTTCCCACCACTTCTCGGGTGAGCTTCAGAGCTACTCTGGCCCTGTCCACCTCCCTTCTCAGTCTGGTGACCTGGGCCTGGGCTGCCTTCACACGGGCCTGGATCTCCTGGGAGTCTAGAAGGGCTATGGGAGCTCCCAAGGCTACCTGGTCTCCTTCTTTCACCAGGAGGCGAGCCACCTTCCCCGGGATTTTAGGGGAGACTTCCACTTCGTCTCCTTCTACTATACCGCTTCCCCAGATGATGTTAGGAGGAGGTTTCTTATGGGTGAGGCTTTTAGATAAGAAGAGAAGCCCTCCTATGGCAGCTCCTGCTATTGCGAGAAGGATGAGGCCCTTCACCCTTTTTCTCATGGGAAGCACCTACCTCCCGGACAGAGGCCACAGTGTTCCCCTTCTTGTCTCTTCTCTTCCTCCTTCTTCTTCTCCCTTTGTTGAGAAGGAGAAGAAGACTGGGGCGTTTTATCTTTCGAGCCCCATTTTTTGCGTTCTTTCCTCTTTGTCATGTTTTTCTCCTTTATACCAACTCTCTTTCGCGGTCAAAAGGAAGGGGTTGACAGAGGTGAGGGGCAGGCATCAGTTTTTCCTTGATGATGGGGGATAGGGAACTCCCGCTGGAAAGACTTATTCTCGCCTTTAGGGAGGAGGAGTTCAGGAGGTATGTGCGGGGGTTCATTATGGACTCCCGGCGCCTTTTAGAGGAGATGGAGCCGTCGGAGCTTCATCTCATTGCTGACTATGTTCCGGGGGTGTTTTGGAAGAAGCTTAAAGAAAGTGGCCTTCATCTGTATGCTGTGGATGGTTTGATGGAGTATCAATTCAGTTTCAGTCACGACCCCGGAGAGACCTCTTTGGTTTTTGCCGAGGATCTTCTTGTCCTCAATTCTCTCTTCTGGGAGAGGTATGGGAGGAGGTCTTTCAGGAAGGCCAATAGGATGAGGCCAGGTGAAGACTATTACCTAGCCTTTGGGGCCTTTTTCTACAGACTTTCCTATGTGCAGAGGGGTTCCAGCATTTACAGGCTCATGAATCTGTATTACAGGCCTGTGGTGAGAGAGTTGAGAGAGTTGAAGGGGGGAAGGGGCTGATGGAGTATTTGCAGGTGGTGACCACTTTGGACGATGAGGGGAAGGCTAGAGCCATGGCCAGGGAGGTGGTGAAGGCTAGGCTGGTGGCCTGCGCACAGGTGCTGGGACCCATCACTTCTGTTTACTGGTGGCAGGGGGCCCTGGAAGAGGCTGGAGAGTATATGGTGGTAATGAAAACCAAGAGGGAGTATTATCAGAGGTTGGAGGAGTTCATAAAGGGACGCCATCCCTACACTGTTCCCGAGATTTTGGCCTTTCCTGTAGTGGAGGGGAACAAGGACTATCTGGAGTGGTTGGAAGAAGAAACTGCTGAGGGCGAGTGCTAAAAGTAAAAGGCTAAGGGCCAAGGGCTAAGGGATGG
>QMPS01000022.1 GCA_003648675.1 Aquificota bacterium | reverse complement strand
GGACATAGCTTGAGGCTTCTGGAGTTGGGTGCGGAGCTCCTTGAACCCCTTTTCGAGGAACAACAAGACTTTCTCAGCCCAGGGGAACTCTACCTCTTAATCTGCTCCATCTGGCTCCACGACGTGGGCCATGCAGGATTGGAGTACAGACTGAACTCGTGCGAGACCATCCCGGTAGCCCTGTTCCCCTCCTTAGTCCGAAAATGGCACGACTTACTCTCCTACCAGCGCATAAAGCAAAGGGATGACCTTAAGGATGATGAAAAAGAGGCGATAGCCCTTATTTGTAAGTACCATCGCCGTAAAAGGCCGCTGGGAGAAAGCGAGTCCCCTTGGAATGACGAGATATTTAAAGAGGTAAAAGTGGAGCCACTGGGCAAGATTTTAGGTAACACTCTCCGAGTTAATGGGCAGGAGATTGCTCCTGATCGAATGCTTTTGATAGCCGCCCTGCTGCGAGTTCTCGACGGCTGCGATGTCCAATCAGACCGGGTAGTAGACAAAAGCTACTGGAAGGAGAGGAGAAGGAGAACCCAAGATGAGATAGGCCACTATCTTCGGCTCCTTGAAAGGAAGAAGCGCCTGCTGGGCTTAATTGACAATCGCAACAAAGAAAAAGGAGAGCAGACCTACAGCGAGAGAATAGAAGAGATCGAGAAGGGGATAAGATCCTTAGATTTTCGCAAGTGCAGGGATTATAAGCACTTTGACGAAGAGTGCGAAGCTTATGAGAAGAAAACCCTTAAACTGCTGAAAGAGGCATTGGAGAAAAAGGCCGAAGAGGAACGTGAGACCCTTATAGAAATCGTTAGTCCGCTCAACCGCATACTCTTCAAGAAAATCCAGGAGGCCCATTTTGAGAAACACAGCAAGGCAAAGTTGGTTTACTTAAGGAAAGTAAATGAAGGTTTTAGAATAGAGATTATATTCGCTGACGACGCTGAACCACGGGATAAGACCTATATAGCGGGCGGAATATGGGAGGAAGTCAAAGCGGTTACAAGTATTCTTAAGTCCAAAAGAGTTTATTTTAACGGAGTTTACTCCTCCGAAGGTGAGAGATTAGCCCCATCTGAGGAGAAGAATAGGAGATGATGCTTATGCCAACAGTTCAACTTAAATCTGCTCTGGCCGCTATGCTGGGGGATGAGTTGGCAACGCTTGTCATCGAAAGGGAATCCCCCGAGAGGCTTAAAGACGCTTTTCAAGGCCAAAACAGGCCTCTGGCTCTGGTCAGCTTCGACGTTGACCGGATTAAAGACTTTGTCTTCACGTCTGTGAAACCCATGGAGATAAGGGGAGCCAGCGAGATGGTCAGGGAGCTGACAGATGAGGAATCCTTGACCGATGAAAGTTGCTCCATCTATAAGCTGCTGGGGAATTTCGGCCTGAGCAAAGACAACGTCATATTCGCCGGAGGTGGCAACGGATTGCTCATCGTGCCTGCGGATAAAGCAGAAAAGATCGTCCGAGAGATAGAACTTAGGTTTGCTCGGAGGACAAAAGTGGGTTCATGCACGGCTGTATGGCAGAAGTTCTACCCTCATGAATTGCTCCTTGGCCCTGACGGAGGAGAGTGTCAATCCAAAGCCCTCCCAAAGGGGATTGGTGTAATACCTGCCTTATCAGGCGGCAGTACTATTCCATTCGGTAAGATCGTACAGCTCCTTGGGGACCGACTTCAGGAAGCAAAGAGGGAAAAAATCGTTCGCGGCAACTTTCCCATCTCCGGCATATTGAAGCGCTGCACCTCCTGCGGGATTCTGCCTGCCTGGAAGGAGTATAGAGTTGGGGAGGAGATCGACTGGCTGTGTGAAGCTTGCTACGAAAAGCGGCTGAGAGGACGGAAAGAGATAAGGTCAGACGAAAAGGAGCTCCCAGAGGCGAAGAGCATAAACGACATAGCAGGCGAGACTGCCAGAGAGGGTAGGGCCTATATCGGCGTGATCTACGCCGATGTCAACCGTATGGGCAAAATGCTGTCAGAAATGGAGCGGATAGAGCAATATCATATCTTCAGTGAGACCGTCACTAAGGTAATGGAAGAGACGAAAAAGGATGTCGTTAGAGAACTCAGCTTGGCCGGGAGATATCAGAGCCCAGTGGTAGGGGGGGATGACGTACTCCTTGTCTTGCCTGCCAATGAAGTTCTCCAAGCTGTAATGACCTTATCCGAAGGGATCGAGAACGGCTTCAAGCAAGAAGGCGAGAAGATCGGGGGTGATTTAGCGGAAAAGCTAAAGAAGTTGCGCATCGGAGTGGGATTTGTAATTGTGCCCCAGCATTTTCCCCTAAGGTTTGCTGTCCAGTATGCTGAAGAACTTATGCGCAAGGCAAAAGAACTCGGCTATTCCCAGGAAGAATCCTGCATTGATTTCATGGTGATCAAGGATGCCTCACTTTTGAACTCAGATATAGAGAGCCTCCGAAGAGAGCTTTATTTTAAGAGATGGCCGAAGTACGGGGCCACTATCAAGCTTACGAAGAAGCCATACTCCTTCGGCGACTTTGGAGATCTTTTGACAGACTTGGGTGAAATTAAGACGCAAATTCCGCAAAGCCAGCTTTTCTCCGTCAGATCCTTCCTTGAGAACGATCGTCCAGAAGTTGCCCGGATGAATATTGTCTACCAGTATCTCAGGTCTGAGGATTGGAAAGACTTTCTGGGCAGTAAGTATCCCTCTGAACCTAAGAATAAGTGGATAGATTTTTTCCTTGAGGAGGACCCAAAGCACCCCAGGAATTTCTCAACCAGGTACTTGGATTTGCTTGAGATTTATGACTTCAAGGAGGTTTCCAGTGAGGAAGTTCAAACTGAGGATAAAGATTAACACCAGCCTTCTTATTGGCGGACAGACCAGTTCTACACTGCTGGATGCCGCTACAGCCCGTGAGGCCTCGGGAGTCCCAATCATTCCGGCTTCGGCTCTTAAGGGGGCTCTGAGGATAGAACTGGAACGACTCATCAAAGCACTGAGAGGACAAAACGCTGCCTGTTTGGTATCTGACCCCGAGAAGGCCTGTAGCCCACAAAACCCGTGTACTGCCTGCAAGATCTTCGGCGGGCCTGGAAGTGAGGGCAAGATCCGCTTTACCGACGCAAAGCTTGCCGATTCCTTAAGAAAGCTCTTCACAAGGAGAAATGAGGAAGATAAATACAGGCAGGAACCAACCGGAGCAGGTTATGGCATAAGGCATGGGGTGGCTATCTCCAGAAGGCGCAATGCAGCGCAGGAGGAGATGTACTTCAACGCTGAAGTGCTCTCCCCATTTCCCCAAGAGTGTGTGTTCGAGTCAGAGCTGTGGCTTCTTCGGGACTTCGAGAGGGATGAAGAAGAGCTCTTTCGGGCAGCGGTCAAGAGCCTTGAGGCTATAGGTGGTGACAAAAGCCGCGGTCTGGGCTGGGTGAAAGCTGAGCTTGAGGAACTTGATCCGGAAAGAGGCCAAGGCCAACCTGAAGCTCGACCACAGGCTGAGGCAGATAAGATTACGCTTTTGCTCTCTCCCGTGGAGCATACCAGGGTAAGCGGCACCAAACCTGCTTCTTACTTCTTAGAGACTTTGGATCATATTCCTGGCTCGACGCTGCGAGGGGCAGTAGCCAAAAGCTTCTCCGATTCCCTGCCCAGGGGCTGGCAGGATGAGGCCTTCAAAGAGGCCTTCCTGAAGAAACCCACCTTGTTCTCCAACTTCTATCCCACCGTGGGGGGGCTTGAGCCTCCAAAGCCCATCCCGCTTTCTGCCAGAACCTGTAAGGTGTATCCTGGTTTCAACAAAAGAGCAGAGACGCTGGATAGCAAGGAAAGCCACGGGACAAGGGATATCCTGATAGACTCCCTGTTAGTGAAAAAGGGCAGAGAGGTGGGCCTGCCCCTGTTTTTAGATGAAAGATGCTCTTTTTGCGCGGCTACGCTTAAGCCTCACCCTCCTGGCTTTTACTTGCATCCTGATCAGCAATCAGGTGCTGGCGGGGCCAGGCGGGTAACAACGAAGACGGCTATTAACCGCAAGACGCATACCTCCCAGGAGGGGCAGTTGTACTCCTATGAACTGATAGATGTTAAGAGAGAGTTTGATAGAGAGCACCGGGTAAGGTTCGTCGGGACTGTCACCAATTTGACTCCTCAACTACGAGAACACTTGGAGAAATTGGAGCATCTTATGCTTGGCGGTAGCAGAGGACGGGGCCTTGGTTTGGCCAAAGTCAGAGTGGAACCCTTTGTTGAGGATCAAGAAATCGAGTCAAGAGTGGACGGATTCAACGAGAAACTTCGACAGAGGATGGAACAGATCTGTAGTGCCTTCTCTGGCAGTAAAGAAGTTGTGGACAAACTGAGACAGACGATGGAGGGCAGGCTTTTCTTCTCCCTCACCCTTACCTCCGACCTTGCCCTGCTGCCAGGGATGGATCAAAAGGGATTGCAGGGGGAAATCTCGCAGCGGTTAGACCTCAATGATCTGAGACTGGAGAAAACCATAGCCCGGACCTCCATCCATGGGGGCTGGAACGATGCTCTGGGCATACAGAAGGACCTTATCCCCGTCGTCTGCCGGGGGAGTGTATTCGTCTTCTCTTGCACTGAGCAAGAGAAAGACACCCTCTGCAATAATGTACCCAAACTCGCTGAAGATGGACTTGGCCTCAAGCGCGAAGAAGGGTTCGGTAGATTCACTTTCTGTGATAGCTTCCATGTCAAAAGGCTAGAACAGCGTTAGATTACTATAAAGGAGGCGAATATTATGCGAGAAATTGAGCTTCAGTTGAAGGTAGAGGAAAACAAGGACAAACTGATTGAGAAGGTAGAGAACTTCTTCAAATTGAGGGAAGGAGACGAAAAGGTTCCGGTGGAACATAGCCAGTTCCACAACCTGCTCCTGCTGGCAACCTCTACTACCTCGGTCAAGGAGGTAACGAGCTTCATAGAATACCAGATCGGCAAGGATGATCCTAAAAAACCTAAGGGTTGGCGAAAGCGGAACTTCGGGGAGCAGCTTAAAGATGTCGTAGATGAGGTCAGCGGTTTGGGAGAGGGAAACAAGGAGCTTTCTATCCGATTGGTGCGTCTTTTCCTGGGCTACCTTATGCGAAAAGCCCGGTATCTAGAAACCCGGAAATCAAAAGTTGGAGGAAGCAACAATGGCTGATAACCAATTTTGCGGATTTGAGGTTTTCGAAAACCGTGTCAAATTGGAGGGAGCTCTCATCTCAAAATCAGGGTTGCATGTGGGCAGTGGCCGAGCGCTAGATCCGGAGGCCAGCGATCTTCCAGTGGTTAAAGACTTCTCAGGCAGGCCATTCATCCCGGGCTCCTCCTTTAAAGGGGTGCTTCGCTCCAACCTTGAGTCCTTCCTGCGCTCACTTAAGCCGAAGCAAGGGGTCAAGTTGGTCTGCAACCCGATTGCGGACGGGGAGAGATGCGTGTCAAGTGAGAAGAAAAAGGATATCTTCCAGAAGGCAACACGAGGAGAAATAGCGGATCCCGAGAAGGAGATCTGGAAACAAAGCTGCTGGCTGTGTCACCTTTTCGGTTCGCCCTGGCTGGCCTCAAAGGTGAAGATCGCAGATATGCCTATAAACGGTAACTGGCGCTCCCAGATGCTGGGGGTAAGACAGGGTGTGGCCATAGACCGGGAATCAGAAACAGTAGGAGAAGGCCCTTATGACTTTGAAGTAGTGCCCCCAGAGACAGAGTTTAAGATGAGTATTGTTGTAGAGAACCCTGAACCTTACGAGCTGGGACTGCTTATGCTGGGTTTCCAGATGTTCGACCAGGGCTTTGCCCTGCTCGGGGGAAATACCTCCCGAGGTTTGGGGAGGGTAGAGATAAAACTGGAAGATATCCTGGAGATCACCCCTCAGCAGATACTTGAATCTCTGAATCCTGAGCTAGAAGAGGGAGCTCCGTCAGAGGAAGAACAGCCCAAAATTACTCTGCCTGAGCATTTCCAGCAGCTTGTCGCCTGTCTTAAGGAAGCAGCCCAGCTTAACCATAACGGACTTGTAGCGAGCCTGCAAACCCGAGGCTGGACAAAACAGAAAATCCGGGAAGCAGGCTTTAAAAACTTCAAGGACCTGTTTGAAAAGGCCCTGAAGGACGGCGTAATCATGGAGAAAAATGGCTTTTACTTCCTCAAGGGAAAGGAGGAGATGCCGGAAGAAGCGCCCAAAAAAGTGGATATCGAGCAGAAGCAGCGGGCGTGGCTCTCTGCATTGGCAAGGAAACTCAAAGAAGCGGTAGAGGAGGAGTCAAATGTTTAAAGCAATGTATAATCAAGCCAAGCTATCCTTCACGGTGGAACCTGTAACTCCACTTTTAATCAGATCGGGCCGGGAGGCCTTCGATCCCACCAGGCCGGATCTGGAGTTCATCCGCATCGGAAGCCCCTACGGTCAGGTGGTCTATATACCCGGAAGCAGCATAAAAGGGGTGATGAGGAGCTACGCTGAGAAAATCTTGCGGACTTTGGGGCTGTGGACCTGTGATATATCAGAGACAAAGGGAAGCTGTGCTGAGAAGAAGCAGACAGAGGGTAAGTTCCCCTACGAGAAGCACTGCTACGCCTGTCGGACCTTCGGCTCCACAGAGCTGGCCAGCCGCCTCCGGATAGTGGACGCCTATCCCTGGCGCTGGGATATGACCGAGGGTCAGAGGAGAGAAAGCTTGGCTAGGATTAAGACGGATTTGCGCCCTGGGGTGGCCATCGATAGGAAAAAGGGCACCGTTAAAGCCGGACCCTTCGAGCTGGAAGTAGTCTCCACAGGCACCTTCTACGGCGATATCCTCCTCCGAAACTTCCAACTGTGGCAGCTTGCCCTCGTAGCCCTTGTTGTCCGGGATATTGATGAGGGCTACCAGCAGCTCGGCTTGGCTAAGTCCAGAGGTCTGGGAAGGGTCAGGTTTAAGGTGGATTCCCTTGAGCTGATGCAGCTTGGTCCCCTATTCCAGCGGGAAGAGATCTGCGGCGTGGGAGAAGTCGAGGGGCTGAATGATTGCTACGACCTGATTAAGGAGGATATGATGGACAAACCCTCTAAACTCCAAACAGCACCCGATGGCCTCTTCCGTAGGAGGTTTATCCCCGGTGAAGGGGATAAATCCGAGGAAGTCTGGGCAGAGTTCGCCAAAGCACTGTTGAAAAGTCAGAACTGGCAAAACCTATTGAAGGAGGGGAAGAAAATTGGAAACTATCCGTAACTTGGAGAAGAGTCTGGCTAAGCTCGAGAGCTTGCCGGCGGGAACTCAGTTTTGGCTCCTGATCGAGGATTGGGATGAGGGTCTGAAACTGTGGAACAACCTCAACAGGGATCAGGCTTTGAAGGAACTGGAGGCAAGGGGAGAGAAATACGGCTGTAAGTTCCATTTCTGCGCCTTCAACAACGACTTCGACCTGCGGTGGGATGGAGATGCAGGGGCCTTTTACACCGACACGGGCGGCCAAACAACAGAACTTCTGCTGGAGACAGACAGCAAACGCTTCCCCGGAATAAGCCGGCTAAAATCTCTCAACTATGAGAAAGTTGAAGTCGAAAAAGTTGAAGCCGATGGGAGGATAATAGCCCTCAGGTTTAAACGCCTTATAAAGGAGGACAAGCATGACTGTGATATATGAAAGTGAAGATAGGGAAGGGACCAAAACCCGGGAGTATTATGTTGTGGACGCCATCCCTAAAAAGCCCAGAAAGTTGCCGAGGGAGGCATATCACGATTCTTTCAGGGAGTTGACCGGCCAGATGAGGCTCTCTCTCCAGGCTATAACGCCGCTTTATGTCGGCTCTGGAGGATATGAGTTCGACAGCGAAGGCATCTACCTGCCCTTCGCCCGCAGGTCCAGTGAGCTGATCATTCCCGGTTCTTCCCTGAAAGGGGTTATCAGAAGCTATGCCGAGGCCCTCTCCCCATCCTGCTTCGGGGGTGAATGCCAGGGGGAGACATTTTGCCCATGTTGCGCCATCTTTGGAGCAAAAGATTACTCAGGAAGGGTCTCTTGTCTTGACGCTGAACCCTCGGATGAGTATAGCACCAAAACAGTTGAGATTAAAGTTAGGTGGGGCAAGAAAAACAGGGACAGGCGCGGGAGGAGGTTATACTATCATGGGGACATTTGGGAAGCGGAGAAGGACACCGGAGAGAGGGTGGAAGTTGTCCCCGCAGGAACCCAATTTCACTTTGATCTTCTGTTCAAAAACTTAGCCGAGTGGGAACTTGGCCTGCTGATCCTGGCTATGGGGCTCTCCCCTCAGCATCGCTTCGAGCTTAAGATGGGAGGAGGTAAGAACAGAGGCCTTGGCAGTATCAGGTTTGAGCTCTCCGAGATCCAGGCTCGGCAATCTAAGAATAGTTTCTCCTCCTTTCACATCCAAACCGAATCCCTTCAGGTGGATAAGCTGGTAAAAATCTATTTCAAAAAGTTCCCCCGATATGAGGAGGATATTAAACAACTGATCAGAGATTTTCACAGCAGAACAAAACCCGAGGAGGATGGCCTCCAATGAAGGACAAAGATATATTATTGAGAAAGGCTCAGTCTTTGGCCACAGATCTGAAAGGCGTTGACTCAAGTGAGTTCAAGAAGGCGGCCCAGTTCTTAATTAGAAACCGAAATCTTGAGAAGTTCAAGAAACTGCTGAACCATACCCCTCCTCCGAGAGGTAAAGCTCGTAGTTATTGGCGTAGCATAAGAGAGAAAATTGAGAAACGCAACTGGTCCATTTTCAGTGTCGATGAGGCGGCCTATATCCTCGGATGGACTTTCCGGTTCATGAAATATCAGGGAGACTAAATGGACATAGGCCTGATCTTAACTTGATAATAAATCTCCTG
>QMPS01000021.1 GCA_003648675.1 Aquificota bacterium | reverse complement strand
TCCAGATGAGGAAGACAGGAAAGACCATGAGGGAACCATAAAGCACGGAGAAGGCCTTTATGGAAAAGGCATGGGTAACAAAGAGGTCAAAACCATGCTTGGCCAGCTCCCACAAAAGAGCCGCCACTCCTCCTCCCGCCACTGCAGCAGGAACCTTAACCCTACGGGGAGGAACAATGAGGAGGAAAAATGAGAAGGCTACCCAGGATATGATCAAGGGAAGGATCATAAAATAAAGCCTGGCAAATCCTCCTAGATAGGGAATAAAGGCCACTTTGGTGGAAAGATAGAAAGAAGCCCCCAACAGCAGAGGAACCCAGAAGAGGATATTGGTGAACACAAAAAGCCTATTGATAAAGGTTCTGTTCCTCTTCACCTTCCATATGTGGCTCAGGCTCTGTTCAGCAGCGGAAAAGAGAGAAAAGGCCAGGGAAAAGAGGGCAATAAGCCCCCCAAGCCCCATAGTCTTAGCCTTTGCAGAGAATCCTGTGATGTAATTCACTACGGCCGAGGCCGATCCCGGCACCATAAACTTGAGGAGGTAATCCAAAATCCTCTCCTTCAAGGCCGCCAAAGAGGCAAAAGCCGAGAGGAGGGAGAAGGTGACCACGATTAGGGGCACCAGAGAAAGAATAGTAACATAGGAGAGGGCTGAAGCGTCCACTATACACTGGTCCCTCAGAAACTTGACTACAACCCCTTTGACCCAGTGGCCCCAGGCCTTCTCCTTCCACCCTTTCAAAAATGAAACCCTCCCCACAGGCTCTTGGTTACAAAAGCCTGAGCCAAACATCAACCATCCCCGCTGGTTCCCCTCGGAAAATCGGAAAGAGCCCTCCATTTCCTTGACACCCACCCTCTCATGGGTGTATTAAGTCTAACGCTCCCCCAGCTAAGGGCGGTTAGCTCAGGTGGGAGAGCGCTACCTTCGCACGGTAGAGGTCGCCGGTTCAAGTCCGGCACCGTCCACCAGGTGGGCGATTAGCTCAGGGGGAGAGCGCTCCCCTCACACGGGAGAGGTCGCAGGTTCAAATCCTGCATCGCCCACCATTTTTTATTAGGCTTATGGAGAAGCCCATCAAAATCATCCCTCTAGGCGGCCTAGGGGAAATCGGTAAAAACTGCCTGGTCCTGGAATACGACCAGCAACTCCTGGTGATCGACGCCGGAATCATCTTCCCAGAGGAGAGTGTGTACGGGGTGGACCTGGTAGCCCCAGACTTCACTTACATTCTAGAACGAAAAGACCAAGTAGTGGGAATTGTCCTCACCCACGGCCACGAAGACCACATAGGGGCATTGCCCATCCTGTTGGACAGAATTCGAGCACCGGTCTATGGCACCCCCCTCACCTTAGGCTTAGCCCGTCACAAACTGGAAGACGCTGGAATAAAAAACTTCCGTTTCTTTCCCGTAGAACCAGGCGGAACCCTCCATACAGGTCCCTTCTCCGTCCGCTTCGTCCACGTCTGCCACTCCATACCCGACGGCGTAGGGCTCATCCTGGAAACTCCCGTAGGCACCCTGGTCCACACAGGAGACTTCAAAATTGACCAGACCCCCGTGGATGCTATTCCCACTCAGCTGGAGCTCTTCGCCCTCTACGGAAAAGATGCCCTCCTCCTCCTGTCCGACTCCACCAACGTGGATAAAGAAGGCTACTCCATCTCAGAAAAGGAGGTAGGAGAGAAACTGGAAGTCATCTTCTTCAAAGCCCAGGGCAGGATCTTCGTGGCCACATTTGCCTCCCACATCCACAGAATTCAACAGATCCTTTTTCTCTCCCGGCGTTTCGGCAGAAAAGTGATTCTAGCGGGAAGGAGGTTAGAGGAAAACACTCAGATAGCCCAGAAACTGGGCCACCTCCACGTTCCCCAAGGTCTAATCATACCCCTCTCCCATATGAGAGACTATCCCGACGACCAGCTCACCATCATCACTACGGGAAGCCAGGGGGAACCCATGTCGGTGCTCTATCGGGTAGCCTCAGGGGAACACAAACAACTGAAGATCCGGGAGGGAGATACGGTGATCATCTCCAGCCGACCCGTACCAGGCAACGAGCGGGCTATAGCACGGATCCTCAATCAGCTCTTCATGGCAGGTGCCCATGTCTTCTACCAGGAAATCTCCCCTGTACACACATCAGGACACGCCCACAGAGAGGAGTTGAAACTCATCCTCAATCTCATCCGCCCACGGTTCTTTATGCCCATCCACGGCGAATTCCTGCATCTCGTCTTTCACTCTCAGCTGGCCCGGAGATTGGGCATACCTAGGGAAAGGATAATTCTAGCCCAGGACGGAGACGTAGTGGAACTCACCCAGGACGGCTTCTCCATTGCAGAGCACCTAGAAACAGAGGACATTATGATCTCGGGCAAGGGCATCGGCGACATAGGACCTCAAATCCTGAGAGAGCGGATCCGCATGTCCCGCTTCGGAGCTGTGGTAGCCCTGCTTCTGGTAGATCCCCAGGAACCTAGACTCGTTGACGAGCCGAGAATCATCGCCCGGGGCCTCTCAGAAGAAGGAGAAGCCATGGAGAACAAACTAAAGGAACTGGTAGAGGAACTGATAGCAGCGGAACCCCACCTTTTGAGGGACGAAAATGTCCTCAAAGAGGCCGTCCAGAGAGTCCTTAGACGTCACCTGGGCAAGAGCTTAGACCGACGCCCCCTCATCATCCCAGTAGTCGTGCAAGTGAAGTGACTACACTCATCTCAGACATACCCCTTGGAGCCGAAGTACTCCTTCATCCTGTCGAAAGCCTTGTTAATGTCCTCTGCATTTGTGCAGAAGGACATCCTAACATGACCCTCCCCTGTTGGACCAAAGGCCACCCCCGGAACCACAGAAACCTTGGCCTTAAACAGGAGATCCTTACACAGCGAGAGAGAGTCCTTACCCTCTTCTACAAGTACTTTGGGGAACATGTTGTAGGAACCTTTAGGCCTCTGATACGAGAATACAGCATCCAACTCATCCAGCCTCTGGCACATCAAGTTCCTCAAATGCAGGTACTTCTCTCTAAACTCAGCCACACAGTCCTGAGGTCCCTTCAAAGCGGCTAAAGCGGCATACTGAGATACCACGGGGCAACAAATTGTCATAGGGATATGGGCCTTCCTGATCTGCTCAATCATCTCCTCCATAGCCACCACATAACCTACCCTCCAGCCCGTCATCACGTAGGTCTTGGTGAAGGTGAAGCAACTGATGGTCCTCTTTTTGAGCTCAGGAATGGAAGCAAGACTGAAGTGCTCTGCCCCATCGAATGTGAAGTATTCATAGGCCTCATCCGTAATGATTGCCAGGTCATGCTCCTCGGCTATCTCTGCCAAGCCCAGCAACTCCTCCTTGGTGAATACAGCACCTGTGGGATTACAGGGGGAGCAGAAGAGTATAGCCTTGGTCTTGGGTGTCACAGCCTTCCTAAAGGCGTCTAAATCCAGCCTAAAACCTTCCTCTTCTATAGTGGGCACGAAAACAGGCACAGCGGAAGCCAGCTGAACCTGAAGGGTATGGGTAGAGTAGTTGGGAGAGGGCAACAGTACTTCGTCACCCGGGTCCACTATAGCCAACACGGCGGCAGTGAGTGCCTCAATAGCCCCATTAGTCACAATAATCTCCGTGGGTGTCGCATCTATTCCATTATCCCTCTTGAGTTTCTCAACAATGGCCTCCCTGAGCTCCAGAAGCCCGGGCACTGGAGAATAGGCGCTCACAAGATTATCCCTTATGGCTTTTATGGCGGCTTCATTGATGAAATCCGGCGTGTTGCCTTCTGGTCTAGCCCACGAAAGAAAGGCCACATCCGAAAGGGTGGCTGAGAGTCTGGTCATCTCATGAATAGCAGAAGT
This sequence comes from Aquificota bacterium, assembly GCA_003648675.1. GTDB lineage: Bacteria > Thermosulfidibacterota > Thermosulfidibacteria > Thermosulfidibacterales > B14-G1 > B14-G1. The sequence continues at coordinate 4,986 of QMPS01000021.1, read as the reverse complement.
GGGAATTCCACCCACTCTGTTGGAAAACAATGCCCTTGCTGCCATGGGTACACCTCCATCTGAGATGATAATGGTTTATATTAGTAGCTTGTGCTAACAAATGCAAATGAGGGCCAGGAGTATCCCAACTTTTCGGCTGCCAGGGGAATAACCTCGAATATGGGTAGCTCCAACACTCTTCTCTGGAGCTCCTTGGATAGCCATTCGTCAGGGGATTCAGTTGTGATGAAAAGCAACCTTTGAAATGAAACTCGATCGCCTCTCTCCTCAGACCCAAGACTCAGCCATCAAACAGCAACTGAAGCCTGTACACCTCCCCCTCAAGCCGTTTCTTAACGGTGAAGCCTGCCTTCTCAAATAGGTGGAGCATGGGCCGGTTTCCTACTAGAACTTCGGCGGTAAACCCAAGAAGCCCTCTCCTTTTTGCAATGTAGATCAAGTAGTTAAGAAGCTCCGTTCCCACCCCTTTGCCCTGGTAATCGTCCCTGACGGCCAAAGCAACCTCTGCTGTGTGGGTCTTCTCATCCATCCAATACTCACCCACACCCACCACCTTTTCCCGACCAGGATCACCTACCACGGCTAGAATCACCATTCCCCGGGTGTAGTCTATCACCACAAACTTCTGTAACCTCTCATGGGGCATGTCAGTTCTAGCGGACATGAACCTCTTGTAAATAGACTGGTCGGAAAGGGAGTAAAAAAAATCTTTCAGGAGAGGCTCATCGCTAAGTTTAACAGGCCGCAAAGTAATCTCTAAACCCGACTTGGTTGTGCGAAAAGTTTCTAGCTCCTCTGGGTATCTCCCCTGCTCTCCAGGGATGTATGCCTGATCTTTATAAATAAGGTTTAACCTTTTTGCCTCTTCCAAGAGCCAAGGTCTGAACTTGGGGTGGGCAATGCTTATCAACTCCATGGCCCTTTCTCGCACATTCTTTCCATATAAATAAGCGATGCCATACTCCGTTACCACGTAATGAACATCCCCCCGGGTCAAAGTCACACCAGACCCCTCAGGGAGCACAGGAACTATTCGAGACACCTCTCCATTCTTAGCCGTTGACTTCAACACAAGGATTGACTTTCCACCAGGTGCAAGGGCAGCGCCCCGCATGAAGTCAGCCTGACTACCCATGCCATAGTAAAAGGTTTTTCCAAGCGATTCGGCTGTAACTTGTCCTGTCAAATCAATGGAAAGGGCAGTATTAATGGCTGTCATCTTGTATTGACGGGCTATGACCATAAGGTCATTTGTATACTGGACGGGCAGAAACTCTACCGCAGGATTATCAGACAAATACTCATAAGTCTCACGACTTCCCATACAAAAGGCAGCGACCGTCTTGTTACGATCAAGAGACTTCTGGGAATTATCAATCACTCCCTGTTTCATGAGAGCCACAATCCCGTCACCAAGAAACTCGGTATGCACCCCAAGATGCTTCTTTTCTTTAAGATTGGCCAAGACAGCATTTGGAACCTTTCCATAGCCCACCTGAATCGTAGCCCCATCCTCCACCAACCGAGCGACATACCTTCCGATCCTATGGGCTATCTCATCGGGAACATCTGTTTTGTACTCCAGAAGTGGCTCATCGTAGGGAATAACGTAATCGACGTCAGAGATGTTAAGAAAAGTGTCACCATGCACCCTTGGCATAAAAGAGTTGACCTGACAAATAACATGTGTAGCACAATCTACAGCTGCCCTCACAATGTCCACGCTGATGCCCAGGCTCATATACCCGTAGCGATCGGGGGGTGAGACCTGTACCAGTGCAATATCAATAGGTATGATCCGTTTATAAAAGAGGTCTGGAACCTGAGAGAAAAACACAGGGGTGTAGTCGGCAGCCCCTTTGTTCACCTCTTCCCGCGTATTGGACGTTACGAAAAAGGAGTTGTGGCGAAAGTTCCTTTTGAACTCTTCTCTGATACAAGGCGCCACCCCCAGGGTCCAGATGTGAAGCACCTCCGCGTCGAAAAAGGCCTTTGGATGTTCCTTGACATAACGCACCATCTCCCTAACCAGAAACTGAGGCTCTCCACACCCTGTGCCTACAAAGATCCTGTCACCCCGGCGGATGCAGGAGAAGGCTTTATCAGTAGAGACAAACTTCTCGGGAAAGCGCTCCCTCCACCTCTGCACCTCAGCCGATACATCACCAGGCATACCCACCCCCACATATAACCCGAACTGATATAAGCTTCCTCACCACCACAGAGAAAATCAAGCTTTCACTCCCTCACCTTCCGAAACAAAACCCACCCCCTGCAGACACCGCAAAAAAAAGCTGCGCACAGAAGTGCGCAGCCCCACTCAGCTAAAACTCAGCGTCTACGAAGATTTCAGCTCGGGGAAATCGTCATAGAAGTATTCGTGTTCCCCCTTCTTGCCTTCCTTTTTCGCTGCCTCTTCCATCTCCCTCAGCTCTATCCTTCTGATCTTTCCGCTGATGGTCTTGGGAACTTCAGGAACGAATTCGATTATGCGCGGTACCTTGAAACGAGCCAATACCTGCTTACAGTGCTTAAAGATATCCAGGGCAAGCTCGCGGGAGGGTTCATAGTCTTCCTTCAAGATAACAAAGGCCTTGACCAGCTGCCATCTCTTGGGATCTGGGCTTCCCCCGACAGCCGCCTCCACAACTGCCTCATGCTCCACGAGGGCACTCTCCACCTCAAAGGGACCAACCCTGTAGTCAGAAGACTTAATCACATCATCAGCCCTTCCCACAAACCACCAGTATCCCCTCTCGTCATAAGAGGCCTTATCCCCAGTGTAGTAGTAGTTCCCGATAAACACCTCTTTCATCTGGTCAGGATCACCCATGTACTCCTTGAAAAGGCCTATTGGACGCCACCTACTCAGGCGAACCGCTATATGGCCGGGCTCATCGGGCTTTGTTATCTCGTTGCCATCATCGTCCAGTAGGACAATGTCATACATGAAAGAGGGTCTGCCAAACGAGCCCGGTATCACTTTGTCCTTGTACCAGGGGGGATTGCCGATCATCGCCGTAGACTCTGTCTGGCCATAGAAATCGCGGACCACCGTGTTTGTGGCCTCCTTCCATGTGTTTATGATCTCTGGATTCAAAGGCTCTCCAGCGCTCACCGATTCCCTGAGATTTTCAAACTTGTACTTGCTCAAGTCCAGCACAATGAAAGCCCTCCAAGCCGTCGGAGGTGCACAGAATGTGCTCACGCCATAGCGATCCACTGCTTCCAGATACCTAGCAGGGTCCAAACGCCCAGATGTATAGAATCCCGTGGTGGTAGCCCCCACGCTCAGAGGTGGGAAGAAGCTACTCCAAGCATACTTGGCCCAACCAGGCTGGCTCAAGTTGTTGTGAACATCCCCTGGTCTGATCCCAATAATGTAAAGGGTAGAGAGGTGTCCAACAGGATAGCTAACAGCGGTATGGATCACCCTCTTAGGCATGCCAGTGGTACCCGAAGTGAAAAAGCAAAGAATGGGATCAGAAGATTTGGTCTTCTCAGCAACCGCCTCCGTGCTTTCCTTCTCCACCTCTTTATAGCTGCTCCAACCCTCTTTCTCTCCTATCACAATCTTAACCTTAGGTTTAGCACCGACGGCATCCAAAGCTTCGTCAATGACTGAAGCAGAAGCTTCATCAGCCAGAACCGCATCAGGAAGATACACCTTGAAGCGAAACTCGAGCTCCTTGGCAGTCATTGTCGTCGCCGTGGGCACAAGCACCTGGCCACCCTTAGCTGTCGCATAGCTCACAAACCATATCTCCGGAAAGAGAGGAATCATGGCATAAACCGCTTTGCCCTTATCAACGCCGTTTTTCCTGAGATAGTTCAGCAGCTGATTGCTCCTGGCGGCAAATTCAGAATAGCTGTAGCGTTTCTCCTCCCAGGTATCCATGTTGACCCATAAAAGGGCTAACTGATCCCCTCTTTCCTTGACATGAATACCTTCAAACACCTCTTCTGCCCAGTTAAAGTACTCGGGCATTTCCTCCCTATTCAAACTCTCCATCAGTTCCTCTACAGCCTTAGCCCTCCTTTCCAAATCCTCCATAGAATTGAGCTCCATCATTCTCACATAATAATCTCTCAGCTCCATGACTACCTCCTTCTATTTACTGGCAAAAACCAGTAAGATTACCCTCATTTATAGCCTCAACCCCCTACTAAAGCACACCCTTAGATTTCAGCTCCTCCAGTTTGGAGGGTCCGTAGCCCAGGAACTTCTTGTAGATGAGCGCATTGTCAGCCCCTATTGGTCTGCAGGGCCATTTTATGCGTCCTGGAGTCCTGGACATTTGATGGAACGAGGAGTCCTGGACAAGGATCTTCCCATAGTACGGATCATCAAATTCCACAAAGGTATGCCTCAATTTCCAGTGTTCCCTCTGCAAAGTATCTTTGGGCTCTTCCAGTCTTCCTGTGACAACAGTCCCCTTTCTGTCAGGTCTCCTACTGTATTCTGTGATTATTTCGAGAATTTCATCGGAAGTGTAGTTCTGGGTCCACTTCTCTATCTCGTGCTGTATCTTAGGCTGGTTTTCGGGTGTGAGCCTCTCCTTGATAGTAGGAAACTGCTGCTGAAGATCAGGGCGGTTCATGATCTCACATACCGCTGCCCAGTTGGGATCAGTAAATCCAGAGAGGAAAGCGTATCCATCTTTGCATTTGAAATAAGAATAGGGAAACACCGCATAATCGTAATTGCCCGCCCTCACCATCTTCTTGCCAGACATGTGGTAGTACTGAAACAGGTAATTGGCAATGGCAAACAGTCCCTCAGGGGGAGAACAGTCTATAAACTGGCCCTTTCCAGTCTTATACCTGTGAAATATGGCGAGGTTTATCCCAAAAGCAGCCCAACCTCCACCCACGTACCAACCCATCCAGTTCCCCTGTCTTAGAGGCCTCTTGTACTCCTGGGGCACTTCAGGATCCAGATCCGGCTCTCCTGTTACTGACATTATCACACCCCTGGCCTGATTG
>QMPS01000020.1 GCA_003648675.1 Aquificota bacterium | reverse complement strand
TATCCTCCCTTCGTGGAAGGCAAAGGGCTCATAGACAGGTATCTCTCTTTCCTCTCGGCCGAAAGGGGACTTTCGGGGCACACTCTGGAGGGCTATGGAAGGGATCTATGGGACCTGAAGAGTTATCTGGAGTTATTGGGGCTGGATTTTGAAAAGGTTACCTCTGGAGTGCTCATGGGGTACCTCATGAACCTGGCCGGTAGGGGGTTTTCGCCGGCTACCATCCGGAGACGGCTTTCGGCGGTGAGGGGCTTTTTCGCTTTTTTGGTGGAGATGGGCCTTACTGAAGTCGATCCTACCGAAGGGTTGGACAACCCCAGGACCTGGAAGCGATTGCCCCAGGTCCTCTCCCTGGATGAAGTTGAGAAACTCCTGGAGGCTCCTTCCCCCCAGTCTCCTCATGGATTGAGGGATAGGGCTATGCTGGAGGTGCTCTATGCCACGGGGGTGAGGGTGTCGGAGATGGTCTCCATAAGATTAGTGGACCTGGACCTGGAGAGGGTGGTTTTGAGGGTAGTGGGGAAGGGTAGGAAGGAGAGATTGGTGCCCTTGGGCGGGGAGGCTTTGAAGTGGCTGGAGAGGTATCTGAAGGTGAGGGGGGAGCTGGACAAAAGGGGGTCGCCCTATCTTTTCCTCACCAATAGGGGAGGGCCTATGACCCGGCAGAGGTTTTGGCAGCTGGTCAAGGGGTATGCCAAGAAGGTGGGAATAACCAAGGAGATCTCTCCCCACACCCTTCGTCACTCTTTTGCTACCCATATCTTGGAGAGGGGTGCGGATCTTAGGAGCCTGCAGGAGCTCCTCGGACACGCTGATCTCTCTACCACTCAGATCTACACTCACGTGGCCCGTGCCCATCTGGAGAAGGTGTACAAGAAAAGCCATCCCAGAGCGTGAGGGGGTTCTACGTTCGAGGTTCAAGGTTCTAAGTTCAAATTTTCTTAGGGGAGGCAAGTATTTAACCTTGAACATAGAACATTGAACTTTGAACCGTGTTAGTTGACATATTCCCTCTGTCCGGGGTGGGAGCCGCCCAGGATGCAGAATACTTCATAGGTGATGGTGTCCATCCACTGGGCCACTTCGAAAACGGTTATTCTCTGCTTCCCTTTTCCTCCCATGAGGATGACGGGGTCTCCCAGTTCCACTTGGGGGATATGTGTGACATCTAGGAGAGTGAGGTCCATGCAGACCCTACCTATGACGGGGGCTCTTTCTCCCCTCACCAGCATTTCTCCTCGGTTGGATAATGAGCGGAGGTATCCAAGGGCATAACCTACAGGTACCACCGCTACCAGAGTTTCCCTAGTGGTTCTGAAGGCCCTCCCGTAGCTCAGAAATCTTCCTCCGGGTACCCGCTTTATGTGGAGTATCCGGCTGGACACTTCCATGGCCTCTTGGAGATTGATCTGGGGAATTCGTAAACCACCGTAGAGGCCCAGTCCAGGTCTCACCAGGTTCCAGTGGGTCTGGGGTAGCTGGAGGGTTGCTGCCGAATTGGCCAGGTGGATCCATTTCAGGTGAGGGAGCTTTTTGCGGACCTCTTCTACAATGGCCTTGAATACCTCCATCTGTTGCATGGTGTAAGCCACATCGCTGTTTTCCGGGCTGTCGGCCACGGAGAAGTGGGACATGAGCCCCTCCAGTACGACGCCTGGGTAGGAGAGAGCCTCGTCGAGGAACTCCCTCCATTCTTCCATGGGGACCCCTAGTCTTCCCATGCCTGTGTCCACTTTGATGTGAACTCGAGCTTCTTGATTCAGCTCTGTTGCTGCCCGGGAGAGGGCCTTAAGGGGTTGGAGACCACTGATGACGGGAGTGAGACCGTATCGGATACAGTCTTGGGCTTCTTGAGGCCAGATTCCGCCCATGAGGAGTACAGGCTCCTCCAGCCCCGACTCCCTTAGGGTGATCCCCTCGTCTATAAGAGAAACCACGAGGAAACGAGCTCCTTCCTGAGCAAAGACCCTGGCACATTCCACCATGCCGTGACCGTAGGCCTGGGATTTTACCACAGCACCCACGGAGACCGATGGTGGTAGGAGTCTCTTTATCTCCCTAAAGTTGTTTCTAAGAACCTGGCGGTCTATGGTGACTTTGATTAGCCCCATAGAGACAAGTTTAGCCCCTTTTAAGAGTAGGCTCAAGGGTGGGAAAGGAGAGCCTACAATTTAGGGTTGTTTTTTTAGCGAGATTGTGTTGTAGATAGGGTAAACAAGGGTAGCGAAAAATAATGAAAATTAATCCGGGAGGCAGTGGGAGGGAGTATGGATAGTGTCAGGGTTTTTATAGTGGACGATCACTCCCTCTTCAGGGAGGGGCTCAAGCGAATCCTGGCCGATGAAGGAGGTGATCGTTTCCAGGTGGTGGGTGAGGCGGCCAAGGGGGAGGAGGCCGTGCAGAAGGTGAGAGAAATCAAACCCGATCTTGTGTTGGTGGACGTGGCCCTGCCTGATTTGGATGGTTTTCAGGTCTGCAGTCTCATCAAAGAGTTTCTTCCCGAAACCAAAGTGGTGATGCTCACCATGTATGGGAAGAAAGAGTTTCACGAGCAGGCCAGGGATGCGGGAGCGTCTGCCTACGTGGTGAAGGATGAGGATATCTCCTCCCTTTTGGAGACCCTCTCCCGAGTGGCTCAGGGGGAAGAGCTGTTGGCACGGGGGGGAAGGAGACGCCGCAGGGGTGGTTATCTCTCTCCTCGGGAGAAGGAGGTGTTGAAACTCATTGCTATGGGGTACACGGGCAAAGAGATCGCAGGTATCCTCAACATCAGTGTCAGGACGGCTAACACCCATAGGGCCAACATCATGAGGAAGTTGGCTCTCAAGAACACGGCTTCTATGGTCCGCTATGCCATTCTCTCTGGCTTGGTGGTTCCTGGGGAGAATCAGATTTAGGTTTGGGCCGGGCTTTTCACTCCCACTCAATGGTGCTGGGAGGCTTTGAACTGATATCGTAAACCACCCTGTTCACTCCTTCCACCTCGTTTATGATGCGATTGGAGAGTCGCTCCATGAGGCTGTAAGGCAGTCTCACCCAGTCGGCGGTCATGCCGTCTAAGCTCTCTACGGCTCTTATGGCCACCACGTGCTCATAGGTACGTTCGTCTCCCATGACCCCCACGGTCTTTATGGGTAGAAGCACTGCGAAGGATTGCCAGACTCTGTAGTATAGCCCTTCCCTCTTTATCTCTTCTTCCACGATGGTGTCGGCTTCTCTCACGATTCTTAGCCTTTCTCTGTTCACTTCTCCTATGATCCTCACGGCCAGCCCCGGGCCGGGGAAGGGTTGGCGGCCCACAATCTCCTGAGGAAGGTCCAGCAGTCTGCCAAGTTCTCTCACTTCGTCTTTGAAGAGTTCTCTGAGGGGCTCTAGTAGCTGGAAGGAGAGCTTTTCCGGTAATCCTCCCACGTTGTGGTGGCTTTTGATGGTAGCTGACGGGCCTCTTACTGATACGCTCTCTATCACGTCGGGATAGAGGGTACCCTGTGCTAGGAATTTGGCTTCTCCCAGCTTGCTGGCTTCCTCTTCGAAGACCCTGATGAACTCCTCTCCGATGATCTTTCTTTTGGTTTCGGGATCCGCCACCCCTTTCAGTTTTTCCAAAAACCTCTCCGATGCGTCCACGAAGCGGACGTCCATGTGGAAATGGCGGGCGAAAGTCTCTAGAACCCTGGCGGCTTCACCCGCTCTCAGAAGGCCGTTGTCCACAAATATGCAGGTGAGCTGGTTTCCTATGGCCCTGTGGACTAGCACGGACACCACGCTGGAGTCTACCCCTCCCGACAAAGCGCATATTACCCTCTCCTTTCCCACCGTTTCCCGGATTTCCCTCACGCTCTTTTCCAGGAAGGATTCCATAGTCCAGGTGGGGGAACACCAACAGATGTGGAAGGCAAAATTGGCCAGGATTTCTTTGCCTCTAGGAGTATGGACCACCTCTGGGTGGAACTGAAGCCCGTAGAGCTTCTTTTCCCTATTGGCCATGGCGGCTAGGGGTGAGTTTTCCGTCCTAGCCAGGGCCTGGAAGCCTGGGGGTAGCTCCAGGATTCGGTCTCCGTGGCTCATCCACACTTCAATGTGTTGGGGCAAGTCTTTGAAGAGGTCTTGGTGATCCAGGATCTCCAGATAGGCCCTGCCGTACTCTCTTTTGGCGGCTTTTTCCACCTTCCCGTGGAGTAAATGGGTCATGAGCTGCATCCCGTAGCATATACCCAGCACGGGGATGCCCAGCTCTAGGATTTTTCTGTCGCATAGGGGAGCCTGAGGTTGGTGCACACTCGACGGACCTCCTGACAGGATGATGCCTTTGGGTTGAAAGGCCTGCACCTCTTGAGGCGAGATGTAGTAGGGCCTGATCTCTGAGTAGACCTTCAGCTCCCTTATCCTTCGAGCTATTAGCTGGGTGTATTGGGAGCCGAAATCTAGGATGAGGATACTGTCCTTCAAAGGTCCTCCTAACCGCGGAGTTTGGTGGCCAGGATAATAACCAAAAGGAGGGCTCCAGTCCATAGAAGGAGGGTTTCGGAGAAAGAGAGTTTCATGGAGCTGGGATGGGGGAGCTCCTCCAGGGAGAGGTGCTCCTGGAAAGCCTGGGCTAGATCTTCCTGGTGAGAGAAGATGAGGGGAACGATGATCACTTTGTCTCTAGAGCCTATGTATAGCACCTTTCTGAGTCCTGCCCTGAAGAGCCGCACTTCTTTTATCTCATCCCAGGGCACCTCTTTTGTGCTGAGAAGACCGCTGTATTTGAGGCTTCTCTCGTCCCAAGAGATGCGACGCCTCCACCAGCCCACCAGTATGACCAGGAGGGGTAAGGCCAGGGCCAAGGTTATGATCGTTTGGAATTTCTGGCCTTTAGTGGCGTAGAGCGCAGACAGGAGGAGGGCCACCACCACAACTATGGTGAGGGGTAAAAGTACCAGGAGCGATGCTTTAAGGGTCTTCATACTTTATCTTATAACCCAGTGCCTGCTGAATTCACAAGCTAGACGTATTGCAGCATAGGGAGGTGAGGTGGGGGCGGATCTATAGCTTATCCCAATGGATGGGTTAAGTGACTTTGGAAGGTCTATTGATTATCCCACTCCAAAACACTAAAAGTTTCAAAATTACTTGGAGGTGGTCTGGGAAAGTTGGGGGACGTCCAGAAAGACCTTTTTGTATTGGTGGAAGCCCTTCGTTTGCTCTTTACGGGGGAGGATTTAGAGGACTCCCTGGCCAAAGCTGTTCCCTTGCTAAAAGACTTTCTGAAAGCGGACTTCATGTCTTTCTTCTTGTGGAAGGAAAAAGAGAGGGTACTGGTTCCTGTAGTGGTGGAAGGGAGACCCTTGGAAACCCTTCCTTCCCGGATCACCCTTGGTGAGGGAATAACGGGGCGGGTGGCGGAGGGGAAGAGGGCCTTATGGGTGGAGGACTGCCGGAAGGACCCAAGGGTTCATCCTCAGTGTAGGCACTGGGCTGCCAGTCTCATGTCCTCTCCCCTCTTTGTGGAGGATAGGCTTTACGGGGTCCTCACCGTTGCTAGAACCAAGGGGAAAAGGGAGTTCACCACCGAAGAGTTCCGCATTTTCCAGGAGTTGGCTCGGTATCTCTCGGGTTTTTTGGAGCTAGATAGGCTGTTGGAGGACGGTTACCATGCCTTCGCTCTGGCTGTGGAGGCCAGGGAGCCGGGCTTTAAGGGGCACTCTCTGGCCGTAGCCAGGATTTCCATGGATCTGGCTCGCAAAGCGGGAATGGACTGTGGGGAAAGGAAGATGCTTTACTGGGTAGCCCTTCTCCACGATGTGGGTAAAGTGGGGGTACCTGATGTCACTTTGGTAAAGCCCCTCCCTTTAGACAAGAGGGAAAAGTTGGTGGTGTCTCTCCACTCCCAGTTGGGGGCGGCTCTGATATCTCTGGTGGAGCCCTTGAAGGGAGCGGTGCCCTGGGTACTTCACCACCACGAGAGGTGGGATGGCAAGGGGTATCCTTCTGGGCTCGAGGGAGAAGAGATCCCCCTCGCTTCGCGTATCATCCATCTGGCCGAATCCTTCCATGCTATGGTCCTTTCCCTACCTTACGGGGAAGCCCTGTCCCGGGAGAGGGTGAAGAAGGAACTTCTGTCTGGGAGAGGGAGACAATGGGACCCCCACTTGGTGGACCTCTTCTTAGGGGATTTTGACAGGTATTGGGCCATTCTCCACGAGTGTATGGAGAGCCCTTATCCTAAGGAGCTAGAGGAAGTCCATTCGGAAGTTACCCATATTCTCTTTTCTATAGAGATTTTGAAGGACCTTTCTTCCCTCATCGTGAGCATGTCCCACGCCAGTGTTGTGGCTTCTATCCAGGCCGTCTTGGAGAGGTTGGCTCTCCATCTTGGGTGGCAGGGAGTGTCCCTGCTGGATGAGCATGGAAGGGTGCTGGCCACCGTCAACACGGGTGACAAGCTTCTGGAGCCGTCCTCCGAGGAAAAGGGAGAGATTCTGGAGATCCGGTGGGGAGGTTACACCTACTTTTTGAAGGTAAAAGGAAGGGTCTCGTCCCAGGAAAAGCAAATTCTGGAGACCCTGGAGGGCTTTTTGGCCAGTTTGATTGGTCTTCTCTTCCACGGTGAAGGGAAGATCCTGAGGGACGAGCTGACGGGTTCTTACACCCTCTCCAGCATTAAAGAGTTTTTCTCTTCCGTAGCGCCTCAAGTTCAGCGTATGGCGGTTGTTCTTCTAGATCTGGACGGTTTCAAAGAGGTAAACGACCGCTTTGGCCATGAGATGGGGAATAAAGTGCTCCAGCGTCTCGTCTCTGTGATAGAGGAGAACCTTAGGGATTCGGATCTCATGGGGAGGTACGGAGGGGACGAGTTTGTTATCCTGTTGCCTCGGGTGGACAAGAAAGAGGCAGATCGCATCATAGGGCGCATAAGAAGGACGGTGGAAGACGCAGTGCTGGTGAAGGGGGTGCCCCCCGTCACCTTCTCTTTTGGGGTAGCTCTATTCCCTGATGAGGGTAAGGACGTATGCGGTCTTCTAAAACTGGCCGATAGGCGGATGTATAGAGAAAAGGCTCTCAGGAAGGAGAAGATGAAGAGGGAGCTTCGGAAGGGAGCATTGAAGCTGGGGCAATCCTGTGCTCTCACGGGTTCTTCGGCCTTTCTGGGGCAAGAGTATCGAAAGGGTTTGGAGCTGGGTTTCCGCTGGGGGGAGGAGAGGTATGGCGAACGGGTGGAGTTGGTGACCCTGGATGACAGGTACGAGCCTGACCTTTGCGCTTTGAACACCGAGAAGTTGTTGAAGGAGGATGGGGTTTTCGCCCTTGTGGGTTATGTGGGTACTCCTACCTCTGCCGTGGTGGCTCCCTTGGCTGAGCGAAGCGGGATACCTTTTATTTTTCCCCTCTCTGGTGCTCTTTTCCTCCGATGGCCCACCAAGCGGTGGATCTTTAACTTGAGGCCCAGTTATCATCAGGAAGTGGAGGCTATGATTCGAGGCCTGGTGGAGGAGATGGGAGTGGAGGAGGTGGGTATCTTTTATCAGGATGATACTTATGGCTGGGAGGTTCTGGGGGCTGCTGAGAGTACCCTCCTCCGTTACAAGCTGGAGATCAAGGGTAAGGGGAGCTACAAGAGGAACTCTCTTCAGGTGGAAGAGGCTTGCCTGGCCCTTTTGAAAGAGCGCCCTCAGGTTGTGATCATGGCGGGCACCTGGGAGCCCTGTGCCATCTTTGTAAAGAGGGTGAAAGAGGAGGGTTGGGCCCCGTTGTTCTTGGCCATTTCCTATGTGGGTGGAGAAGCCTTTGCTCGGGGAGCAGGAGAGGCTGGCGAGGGAACCGTTGTGGCCCAGGTGGTTCCTCATCCTCAATCTTCTTTGCCTATAGTTCAGGAGCTTAGGAAGGCTTTGAAGGAGGAAGAACCCACCCATGTATGCCTGGAGGGTTTTTTGGGAGCGGTGCTCTTGGTGGAGGCTTTGAAGGATATGGAAGAGGTGGGGCGGGAGTCTCTGGTGAGGAGTTTGGAGGCTATGAAGGAGATGGATTTAGGGGGGCTGAGGCTTCACCTCTCGGATCATGACCACCAGGCTTTCTCCTCTGTTCATTTTACTGTGGTTAGGAAAGGAAGATTGGTGCCCTTTCAGGGTTTCTCGGAATTGGCTTCCCAGTCTTTGCCTTCTTGAATGAGGGCTTGGGCCTTTTCCCTCCACTGGGGTGGGACCAGAACTCTCACTTCCCCGAGGCCGTTTAGGGTGAGTCCCAGAAGGGGGCCTACAGCCTCATAGTCCAGGGCCGTGGGTATGCCGTTGAACTCTAGGAGTCCTTTGATGATGTAGGCTTCTGTTAGCCCCTGGGCCGTGTAGACCTCTACCCATCCTTTTTCTTTCATAACGGCAGTCTCCGGCAAAAAGGGGAAAGGGTCAAGCCTCGGTCCTTGAAAAGGTGAGTGGCTCATTCTATACACCATTAGCACTTGTGATCCCCGGGGGTTTTACCCCTTTGGGGGATCTCCATTTACGGAGGTGGGTTGTGGACATTAAAGAGGAGGTGGAATTGTTGAAAAAGGGCGTAGAGGAGATGGTTTCTGAGGAGGAGCTCCTCAAAAAGCTGGAGAGAAGTCGTAAAGAGGGCAGGCCATTGAAGGTGAAGGCGGGCTTTGATCCTACGGCTCCCGATCTTCATCTGGGCCATACTGTCCTTATTCAGAAACTGAAGCAGTTTCAGGATCTGGGGCATCAGGTCGTATTTCTCATCGGTGATTTTACAGGGATGATAGGAGATCCTACGGGACGTGCCGAGGCTAGGAAGGCCCTCACTCCCCAGGAGGTCGAAGAGAACGCCGGGACCTATCAAGAGCAGGTCTTCAAGATATTGGATCCTGATAAGACTATAGTGGCTTTTAATAGCGAGTGGCTCTCCCCTTTAGGGGCTGAGGGTATGATCCGACTGGCTGCTAAGTACACTGTGGCCAGAATGCTGGAGAGGGATGACTTTAAGAAGCGCTTTAAGGAAGGTGTGCCCATTTACATCCACGAGTTTCTCTACCCCCTCCTTCAGGGTTACGATTCGGTGGCTTTAGAAGCCGATGTGGAGTTGGGGGGTACTGATCAGCGTTTCAACCTTCTTGTGGCCAGGGATATTCAGAGGGAGTACGGACAGGAGCCCGAAGTGATCATGATGCTTCCTATCTTGGAAGGCTTGGACGGGGTGCAAAAAATGTCCAAGTCCCTGGGCAACTATGTGGGTATCACCGAGCCGCCCCAAGAGATGTTTGGCAAGCTTATGTCCATTTCCGATGAGCTCATGTGGAGGTACTATGAACTTCTGTCGGAC
>QMPS01000019.1 GCA_003648675.1 Aquificota bacterium | reverse complement strand
GGATCTTCTTGTACTCTTCTTTCAGCCTCTCCATGATGCTAGCTTCCGAGGCCAGAGCGTTTAAGGCCACGGCCAAGGACAAGAAGAGGCCGCTAAAGGTCCAAATCCTCTTCATGGGCGTACTCCTCGAAGGTGGTGTATTCTTTCAGAAAGGTGAGCTTGAAGGTACCGGTGGGGCCGTTGCGCTGCTTGCCTACAATAATTTCAGCGATGCCGTGGTACTCTGGTTTGTCTGGTTTGTAGACTTCAGGCCGGTAGATGAAGAGGATGAGGTCCCCGTCTTGTTCTATGGCTCCTGATTCTCTGAGGTCGGAGAGCTGGGGTCTTTTGTTCTGGCGCCCCTCCACTGCCCTGGAGAGCTGGGATAGGGCCACTATGGGTACGTTTAGCTCCTTTGCAAGGCTTTTAAGGGACCGTGAAATCTCGGAGATCTCCTGCTGGCGGCTTTCTGTCTTGCTTCGGCTTCTCATGAGCTGGAGGTAGTCGATAATCACGAGGTCTAGCCGGTGTTCCGACATGAGCCTTCGGGCTTTGGCCCTTATTTCTAAAACCGATAGAGCAGGGGTGTCATCTACGTAGACGGGAGAGTCGGAGAGTTTATTGGCAGCCCTGATCAATTTTTTCCACTCGTCGTTGGACAGAATGCCTGTGCGAAGCTTGTGGGAGGGGATTTTGGCTAGGCTGGAGAGCATCCTCAGGGCCAGCTGTTCCCTGGACATCTCCAAGGAGAAAATGGCAACGGTCTTTTTCTCTTTTATGGCTGCATGCTGGGCAATGTTCAGGGCCAGAGCAGTCTTTCCCATGCTGGGTCTGGCAGCGATGATGATGAGATCCGATGGCTGGAAGCCGGAGGTGAGACGGTCGAGTTCCCGAAATCCTGTGGCTATGCCCGTGATGGCCCGTTTCTTTATGGCCAAGTCTTCCAAGCTCTTCACAGCTTCCTTTAAAAGGGCCTTGGCGTCTATAAAGTCTCTCCTGGTCTTCTTCTCAGAAACAGAGAAGATTCGTCTTTCTGCTTCGTCCAGGACCTCCTCCACCTCCTGTCCCCCTTCGTAACAGATGGTGAGGATGTCAGTGGCAGCCCTTATAAGATGGCGGAGGACGGCCTTCTCCTTTACAATTCTGGCGTAATGGGGAGCATGGGCTGAGGAGGGGACTACCTCTGCCAGCTCCATGAGGTACTCCAGCCCCCCTGCTGCCTCCAGCTCTTCCCGGTGGGTCAATGTGTCGGAGAGGGTGATGAGGTCTATGGGGTGGTTTTTGTCGTAAAGGTCCAGCATGGTGGTGTAGATGATCTGGTGTTCTCTTTTGTAAAAGTCCTCAGGGCTCAGGATGTCCAAAACCTTATTCAGGGCCGAGTTGTCCAGGAGAACGGAGCCCAGTACACACTGCTCCGCTTCTATGTTTTGAGGGGGAAGCCGTACTTCCTGAGCCGCTTCGCTCTTCATTTAAACTAGGCCTCTGTCACTTCCACCTGGACCTGGGATTCTATTCCGAGGGGGAGTTTCACTTTCACTTGGTAAGAGCCCAGGGTCTTTATGGTCTCTTCCAACACAATCTTCTTCCTATCGATCTCGATGCCCTCTCTGGCCAAGGCATCGGCTATATCTCTGGTAGTCACCGAGCCGAAGAGCCTGCCCTTCTCTCCAGCCTGTTTAGTCACCACCACCTTGGTCTGGGCCAAGCGCTGAGCCAGGGCCTCTATGCGCTTCCTTTCTTTGTCCACTTTTTTCATGATTTCGGCCTTCTGCTTCTCTAGGCTCTTGACGTTTCTGGAGGTGGCAGCCAGGGCTAGCCCTCTGGGGATCAGGTAGTTTCTGGCATATCCAGGGGAGACCTCTACAATGTCTCCGGCAGAGCCTACCCCCTCCACATCCACTTTTAGGATCACCTTCATGAGGAACCTCCGGAATATCAAATGATGGCGAAGTATAATTGTCTCATTCCTTTTCTGTCAACCGAGGCAGGAAGCCCTTGAGTTGACAGGAAGAAGGGCCTGTGGTCTAATTTTTCGAGACTTTCCTTGTTTAAAGGGGGGAGGAGATGAAGCTGGTATTGGCCTTTGTGAATCCCGAGAAGCTGTGGGAACTGAAGAAGAAGATGTTTGAGGTTAAGACGCCAGGAATAAGCGTGGACCAAGTTATGGGAATTGGTAAGCCCCTGGCCAGAATGGCCGATATGATAGAGCGCCACGGGGCTATTCCCAAGTTCTTCCCCAAAATCAGGGTGGAAGTGGTGGTGCCCGATGACAAGGTGGAAGAGATCCTGGGGGCAATCAGGGAGATCTGCTACACGGGAAATCCTGGGGACGGCAAGGTCTTTGTGATACCGGTGGATGATGCTCTGAGGGTGAGGACCAACGAGCGAGGAGAGGCGGCTATAAGGTGAGCGAGGATAGACTCTTTTCCCGGTTCGTGGAGGAGTTTGAGGCGGCTGGGGGTGTTCTTCTCTATCCTCGAGGGGAGGAGACTTTGGAAGAGGTTCTCACCCGCATGGTGGAGGAGGAAGGGATTAAGTCCTATGCCATCTCCCAGAGGACTCCCAGGTTTAAAGTCATAGACACTCTCTTCAAGGACTTGGGGCTCGAGAAGTCTCGGGATTATCCCTCTCTGGATCTGGGTGTTACCAGGGCCCATGGGGCTGGGGCCTTAACAGGAACCCTGGTCTTTGTATTCAAAGAGGGGAGGGACCATCTCCTAACATCTCTGCCCCGGATTCATTTGGCAGTTCTCAGAAGGGAAGACCTTTATCAGCATGTTTCCCGGGCGGTGGCTCCCCATGTTCAGGATAGAGGGGAGCTTCCTCCTTATATCTCTTTGGTCACGGGACCTAGCAGGACAGGAGATATTGAACTCACCCATGTGACAGGGGTCCATGGCCCTGAGCAGCTCTATCTGGTGGTCGTGTCATGAGAGGTGTGTTGAGGGATTTAAAGGAATACCCCTCCCGTTGGAGGAAGCTTCAGGAGGTGGTGAGGAATCCCATCATGAGGGAGGCCCTAGAGCGGGCCATGACCCGGTTCGCTGAAGGTAGGGCTCTGGCTTTGGAGGGATTGGGCGATTTTCAGGAGTGGGTGGACCGATGCCGGGAGATGAAGGACAGGGCTTTGGAGAAATCCCAGGAGCTGTGGGATAAGGTGAAAGAGGAGGTGGAGACCCGAGGGGGTACTTTCTATCTGGCCCCTGATGCCCAGGCTGCCAAGGAGTATATTGGGCGGCTGGCTCAGGAATCGGGTGGAAACCTTGTGGTGAAGGGCAAGTCCATCACCAGCGAGGAGATAGAGCTCAATCCCTATTTAGAGTCCCTGGGGCTGGAGGTGGTGGAGACGGACCTGGGGGAGCGTATCATCCAGCTGGCAGGGGAGAAGCCGTCCCATCTCATTGTGCCCGCCATTCATAAGACCAAAGAAGAGGTGGCTCGGGTCTTTTCTGGGGCTTGGGGTCGAGAGGTGCCTGACGATCCATATCTTATCACCAAAGAAGTGAGGAAGGACCTGAGAAAGAGGTTCCTGAAGGCTGATGTGGGGATTACGGGGATCAACGTGGTCTCTGCCGATCCTCCTGCCTTTTTCCTCATGACCAATGAGGGCAACGGCCGTCTCTGTGCTACCCTGCCTCCTGTCCAGGTGATCATCACGGGCTGGGAGAAGATAGTGGAGAGGATGGAGGATGCTTTCACCATCTTCGATATTCTGCCTGTAAACTCTGTAGGACTCAAATACTCCAGCTACCTCAGCATTTTTACAGGTCCTTTTGCCTGGAAGAAGGGGAGGCAGTTCCACGTGGTCATTCTGGACAACGGCCGGAGAAAGGCCTTGGAAGATCCCCTCTTCAAGGAAGCCATGCGCTGTATCCGGTGCGGTGCCTGTATGAATGTCTGCCCTGTCTATAGGACCGTGGGAGGTCATACCTTTGCCCATATCTATATGGGAGGCATCGGAGCAGCCTGGACGGCTATCACCGACGGGTTGGAGGAGGCCAGGGAGGTGGCTTCCCTGTGCACCGGTTGTGGCACCTGTCTGGAGGTGTGCCCCATGGGCATTCCCATTCCTTCCTTGGTTGAGCGGGTGAAGGAACTGGCGAAGGACAAGGGGCAGGCAGAGCGTATGGCTGTCCGCTTAGTGTCTAGAAGGAAGCTCTTGGAGAGTGCCGTGGGGCTGACGGCTTTGGTGGCTCCTGAGAAAATCTCTAGGCTCCCTGGTCCCGCTGGGACTATCACCCAGGAGAGGATACTGGAGAGACCCCAGCAACCTCCCTTCCATCCCTGGGCACTGTCCAGGGGCTTAGAGCTGGGCAAAGGGGGCGAAGTTACCCTCTATGCGGGGTGTCTGGTGGAGTATTACTACCCCCAAATAGGTCGGGATGCTGTGGAGCTTCTCGCCCGTCTGGGAGTCTCTCTTCAGATCATGAGAGAGGAGTGCTGTGGTTTGCCTGCCCGTACCGTGGGAGAGATGGGTCTGTGGGAGGAGCTAGCGGTCAAGAACTTGGGCTATATGCCTCCTGGAAAACCCCTCCTCTTCCTCTGTGCCACCTGTATGTCGGGGATTCACGCTTACCAGGAAAACGGAGGGGAGTTGCCTCCCCTCTATGATCTCTCCCAGTTCATCTTGGAGAAGCTGGGGGACGGAGCCTTTCCGGGGTTTTACGAGGCCAAGGTGGCCTATCACTTCCCCTGCCATTTGGAACGTCATTTGGGCATTAGAGAAGAGCCCCTGAAGCTTCTGTCTCAGGTGAAGGGGGTGGAACTGGTGGAAGGTGACGAGGCCCATCTCTGTTGCGGTGGAGCGGGTCTTTACGCCTTCAAATGTCCTCCCGTTTCGGCTGAGATACTCAAAAGGAAGCTGGAGTGGCTGGAGAGAGAGGGGGTAGAAGTTTTGGTCACTTCCTGTCCCAGTTGTATCATGCAGTTGAGGGGAGGAGTGGAGAAGAAGGGCATGCCTGTGAAGGTGATGCATTTGGCTACTTTCCTCTTGGAAGCCATGGGGAAAGGAACCGATGGTGGAAGGATGAAGAATGAAAGATGAAGGGGGGAAGAGAAAGAGGATCAGTGAGTTCGCAGAGGGGCAGAGGGTCTCCTCTCTCCTCTTGGTGGAGAGGAAGGAGGTTCTGAGCAAAAGGGATGGTTCTCCTTATCTCTCCCTCTCCCTCCGGGATGGGACGGGGATGGTGGAAGCTCGACTCTGGGAGTTGACCCCTGACCTTGAGGCTTTGGCCCAGGAGGGGAGGGTTCTTCTGGTGGAAGGTGATGTGAAGCTCTACAATGGCCGCCTTCAACTGGTTCTCTCTTCCCTGAAACCTTCGGAATTCTCTGCCCGGGATCTGAGACCCCATGCTCCCGTCCCCATGGAGGAGTTGACTAAGGGGGTTCTCCAGATGGTGGAGGAGGTGGATGATCCTGACTACCAAGCTGTTTTGAAGTTTTTCTTCTCTTCCCGCGAGTTAGAGGAGCTTGTGGAGGTGCCGGGAGGCAAGAGGGTACATCACGCCTATGTAGGTGGACTCCTGCACCATCTCCTGAGCGTGGCTCGGGCCTGCTTAGAGATGGTTTCCCTCTATCCCCGTCTCGACAGGGATCTCCTCATTGCCGGTGCCCTCCTCCACGATATAGGCAAGGCGAAGGAGTTGGCCTGGGAAGGACTTTCCATAGAGTACACCGACGAAGGTAGGTTTCTGGGACATGTGGCCCTGGGGCTGGAGATGGTTGGTAGCGCCTTAGAGGCTCTGGAGGTTCCCCGTCTGAAGGGGGAGAAGCTCCTACACATCATTGCCAGCCACCATGGAGAGCCCGACCAGGGTGCTTTGAAGAGGCCCAAGATCCCCGAGGCTCTGGTGGTCTACTATATGGACCAGCTGGACGCCAAGGTTTCCGGTTTCCTCTCCTTTGTGGAGAGGGATGACCGGGAGGGGAACTGGACCGCTTACCATAGGGTCTTTCAGCGCTACATCTATAAGGGTTAGGCCTGTGAGGTGGAGACCCCTCCCCTTCGGTTATCGGGAGGCCCAGCGTCTTCGCCAGATCATCAATGTGCTGGTGAAGTACGGCTTTGGCTGGGTGGTGGAGAAGACGGGCCTTTCCTATCTTCTCTCTGTTGGGAGGCGCATCCTGAGGTTCAAAGAAAGGGCTCCCCTCACCCCCGCCCAGAGGCTGAGACGGGTCCTGGAAGAGCTGGGTCCCTCCTTCATAAAGCTGGGACAGATCCTTTCTACTCGCCCCGATCTTTTGCCACTTGAGTTTATCCAGGAACTCCAGAAGCTCCGAGACGAGGTAGAACCTGCTCCTTGGGAGAAGGTGGAGTCCTTTTTAAGGGAAGAATGGGGTGAGGGGTGGAGGAGCCTTGTGGATATCCCTCAGAGGGAGCCTTTGGCCTCAGCCTCCATAGCCCAGGTTTATCGGGGAGATCTCGTTTCCGGTGAGACGGTGGTGGTGAAGGTGTTGAGGCCTGGGATTAGGGAGACAGTGGAAAGGGACATAGAGGTGATGAGGTTTCTGGCTCGACTGGTAGACCGCTACCTGCCCGAGCTCCGCATCTACCATCCCGTGGATCTGGTGGAAGAGTTCGCCTTCACCATACGGAGGGAGATGGACTTCACCGTGGAGGCTGCCAGTGCGGAGAAGATCCGGGCCAACTTCCGGGGAGTCTCATGGGTGGTTATTCCCCAGGTGCACTGGGATCTCACCACCTCTAGCGTGTTGGTCATGGAGAGGGTGGAAGGGATTCCTCTGGACAGGCCTGAAGAGCTGGACTCCATGGGTATAGAGAGAAGGCTAGTGGCCAAGAGATTGGCCATGGCATTTATGAAACAGGTGCTGGAGGATGGCTTCTTCCATGCCGATCCCCATCCCTCCAACCTCCTGGTGGGGGGGAAAGGCGAGCTGGTCTATGTGGATTTCGGCATGATGGGGTATCTGGACAGGGCCATGCGCAACTCTATTGCCAGCCTTCTCATTCAGATAGTGAAGCGCAACTACGATGGGATAATTCGGATCTTCAAAAAGGTGGGGGTGGTAGAGGAGGCCTTGGACGAGAGACGATTCAAACTGGAGCTCATGGGCCTTCTGGAGCCCTATTTCTCTCGGTCCCTTGAGGGTATGCCTCTGGGGGATGCCGTGAATCAGGTGATCCATCTCTCCCTTCGGTATAGAGTGAGGTTTCCTCCTGAGCTCTACCTCCTGGGCAGGGCTTTGGTGTTGGTGGACAGCGACCTTCGCTATCTGGATCCTCACCTCAACGTCATAGAGCTGGTGGCTCCCTTCGCCCTAAGGATCATGAAGAGTCGAAGGACTCCCCGGGCTCTGAGGGAGTCCTTCGAAGAGGAGATTGAGTTTCTCAAAGAAGGGGTGAGGACCCTGCCCTTCCAGTTTCTCCAGGCCCTCCAGAAGTTCAACAGGGGTGAGGTGAAAGTCACCTTTGTCCATGAAGGGTTGGAGGAGATGGTGGAAGGAATGGAGAGGAGTTCCCTGAGGCTCACCGTTACCCTCCTCTTCATTCTTTTTGTGTTGTTGGGGACCTGGACCATGGGGCTCCCTTGGGCCCAAAGGTTCACAGTGTGTGGGATACCCCTATTCTCCCTTTTTTCCTACGGGTTGGCGGGGTTTATGGCTTTTTTTCTAGTGGGGTCAGTCCTCTTCAGAAGGAGGTGATTCCAGAAGGATCTGGAGGACCTCTTTGGCCCTGGGATCCACCACCGAGTAGCAGATTTTGGCCCCTTCCCTTCGTGAGGATATGATGCCTCTGCTTTTCAGGGTGGTGAGGTGCTGGGAGACGTTGGACTGTTGGAGGCCCAGCTCTTCCCACAGGGATTTGACACACATCTCGCCGTTCAGGAGGGCCTTGAGGATGCGGAGCCGAGTGGGGTGGGCCAAGGCCTTCAGATAATCGGCCAGGTCACTGTACAGCCTTTCGTTAATCTGCTCTCTTTTTTCGTCTTTTACCACCATGATGACATTAATATATTAGAATATTAGTGAGATAGTCAAGGTTTAACATGGCTTTTTTAAGCGGCCGTAGTGTTTTCCCAGTTTTTGAGCAGGTTTTTTATGGGATGGGGGTCGGGGGAGTGACCTGTCCAGATGTAGAAGGCTTCCAGGGCCTGGTAGAGGAGCATGGAGAGGCCGTTGGAGCACCTAAGCCCCCGTTCTTTCGCTTCCTGGAGGAGAGGAGTGATGGGGGGGTTGTAGATGAGGTCCATGACAAATCCTTTCTCCTTCATGGGGGCTAGAGAGAAAGGCATGGCTTCTCCCTTGAGCCCCAGGGGGGTAGCGTTCACCAGCAGATCCGTCTCTGGCAGGGCTTTTTCGATGGTTCCCTTTTCGAAGGTAATAACGTTGATAGATGTCCAGGAGAGGGTCTCTATCAGTTTCTCGCTCTTGGCGTGGGACCTCATGGCCACCAGGATCTCTCCTGCCTTCCGGGTGTGGAGGGCGTAGATGGCGGCCCGGGCTGCTCCTCCTCCTCCCAGAATGAGGACCTTTTTGCCCTCCAGGTTCGCCCCCCACGCCTCTTCCAGGGCTTTCAGAAAGCCGGACCAGTCGGTGTTATAGCCGATAAGCTTGTCCTCTCCCCTCTTCACTGTATTCACAGCACCGATGAGCTCCACCTCCTGACTGGAGAAATCCATGAGCCTTTTGGTGGCTTCCTTGAAAGGGACGGTTACGTTGAACCCCAGGAGGTTCTCCATGAAACAGAGGCCTGTTACTACCTCTTCAAGGTAGCCTATCTTCACTTGTATGGGGATGTAGGTCCCCTCTATCCCCGCCTGCTGGAAGGCGGCGTTGTGAATGAGGGGGGACAGGGTATGGCCCAGGGGGTTTCCCAGGAGAGCGGCCCACTTCATGAATTGACCACCTCTACTTTTGAGAAGAAGTAGGCGATTTCGTAAGCTGCAGATTCGGGGGAGTCGGAGCCGTGGACGGAGTTTTTCTCCACATTGAGTCCGAAGGCCTTGCGGATGGTGCCTTCCTCTGCTTTGGCAGGGTCCGTGGCCCCCATGAGGCTGCGCCATCTCTCAATGGCTTTCTCTCCTTGGAGAATGGCTACCACGATGGGGCCAGAGGACATGAAGTCTGTTAAGCTGTCGAAGAAGGGACGTTCCCTGTGGACGTAATAGAAGCCCTGGGCTTCCTCTTTGCTCAGCTTGAGCATCTTTAAAGCGGCGATTCTCAAGCCGGCTTCTTCCACTCTTTTCAGGATCTCTCCCACCAGGTTTCTTTCTACGGCGTCGGGTTTGATGATGGCCAGGGTCTGCTCCATTTTGAACCTCCGTTGGTTGATTACTTCTGGGGGATATATCCGGATGCGGGGCTGGTTTTCAAGGTCGAAAGGCTGAAGGCGAAGGTGGGCGTCTGTTCTCTGGAAAGGACTCCAGGGCCCTTTTGATAGCTGCGAGCTTTTTCCCACCTTTGGGGGTGAAGGGATCGGTCTCCGCCTCTATGTCCGATTTCATGCTCGGACCGCAGCTTCAAAGGCCTAAGTCCATTTCTCTTGAAGTGTTTCTATCTTAAAGGGCCCTGTTGCGGAAGAGAGGGTCCCCTTTTCCTCGTGGAGAGGGAAAAGGGCAGTGTCTTGATCTAGAGTTATGAAAGAGGTGAAAGGGCTGCTTGAAGTTATGGAAGCCTTTAAGGTGGGCGGGGCCTTCTTTCTCACGCCAGATAGGGGTGTAATGGGGAACGGAAAATGTGGCGACTCTTTTTTCCTTCTCCTTGACACTGCCCAGACCCGGTGTTATCTATTCCCCCGCAAAGGCGGAGGCGGATAGCTCAGTGGGAGAGCACCGGCCTTACAAGCCGGGGGTCGCAGGTTCG
>QMPS01000018.1 GCA_003648675.1 Aquificota bacterium | reverse complement strand
GGGACACTGGAAGGAGCAAACCTGTCTATCATGGCCGCTACCTCTTTTACAGCCCCACTCTTACCCAGAGCATCTAAATAGTCTTCTTCCACCCTCCCCTCGGCCTTCTGAAGATCTATTTGCTTAAAGGCCAACTCTACCAACGCTCTAAAATCCGAAATTTTGAAGGGCTTAGTGATAAAATCGAAGGCTCCCAGCTTCATAGCCTCCACAGCCTTCTCGATAGTGCCGTAAGCAGTGATCATGAGAACCACGCTATCGGGGTGACGCTTCTTGACCTCCCTCAAGATCTGAATCCCATCTCCATCCGGCAGCTTGAGATCTAAGACAAAAAGATCAAAAGACTCTTCTTCTATCTTCTTCAAAGCCTCATACATAGAAGCAGCAGTATCACAGTATATACCTTGCCTCCTGAAATGGATCTTGATTACGTTTCTTATGCTCCTCTCGTCGTCAACTACCAAAATCCTGTAATTACCACCCACTTCAAACCTCTCCCCGGGGCAAAACGACGGTGACCACTGTACCTTCTCCGAGCTTAGAATCTATGTATATTCTGCCCCCATGCTCCTCTACAATTTTCTGGCATATAGACAATCCTAACCCAACCCCCTGGGGCTTAGTAGAAAAGAAAGGCCGGAAGACCTCTGTCAAAAGCTCTTCTGGAATTCCCGCCCCCCTATCCTCAATGGCAACCTCTACATCCCCATCTCCCCTCTCACAAATAGAAACCCTAACCCCTAACTCCTTAGAATCAGCCTCCACAGCATTCTCTAAAAGATTCTTAAAAACCCTCTCGAGATGAATCTTATGGCCCATAATCCTCAAAGGATTCTGGGAAGCCTCCAACTCCACCCTCCCCCTAAAAACCGGCCTGTCAAGCAACCCTCCGATGAGCTCCACTAGATCAACAGTTTCCTTTCTCCTGGTGCTCACAGTGGGAGAAGCAAATATGAGGAAGTCTGTAACCAGGGCATCCAGTCGCTCCGTCTCTGACGTTATGATGTCCACCAGTTCATCGAAATCTCTGTCTTTACAAGCCATCTCCTTAAGGATATCGGCCGCCCCTTTTATAGCGCCCAAAGGGTTCCTCAAATCGTGTGCCAGATCAGCCGACATGCGCCCCAGTAACGCCAGGAACCTAGACCTCCTTTGCTCCTCTTCCAACTTCTTGATCTTAGTCAGGTCAGTGAAAATCATGAGTCTGGATCCTTGAGCAAAGCGAGCAATGGTGTAGCCTATGGGAACCTTATCGCCAGAAACGCCCACCAGCTCTCCCTCCATTCTTTCCACCACGTCTCCCCCCACCTCTCTCAAGAAAGGAAAAAACTCCACGGCAAGTTTCCCATCCGCATTATCCCCAATGATCTCTTGAGCCCTGGGATTAACTGCCCTGATTACCCCCTCTCCATCTATGACCACCAACCCAGCGGGGATATAGTCAGCCACTGTTTTGTAAAGATCCCGCCATCTTCTGGCCTCCTCCTTCTCCTTCTCAGCAAGGATCACATCTCTTCTCAAAGAGAGGGAAGCCAAAACCACGGCAAAGAAAGAAAAAAGATGCAACACAATGAAGATTCCTGATTCCTTACTTGCGACAGACATACCTGTGAAAATAGCAACTACAAGAGAGCCCAACACTGATAACTGGTAAAGGGGAAGTACCAATCCTCCCATAAAGAGGGGAAACAGATAGAATATACTAAAGGGAACACCTGTAAGAGGATAGAAGGTGTAGAGATAGGAGATAACCAGGGTATCAGCCAGAAAATGAAGGAGAAGGAACCTGTCTCTGTTCTCCATCCTTAAAAGAAGGAGAACACCTAACAGATAAAGGATAAATATTAGATAAAGGGTAAGAAGTTTGGCCGACCATTGGGGATGATTGAAAACAAAGTACACAAAAGAGAGGGCTATAGCCATGACCACAAAGAGCCTAGCCCAAAGGTAGTTATATAGGGCTTCCTTTATCCCCTTTCCTGGGCTCAGTTCATCGGGGGCTATTGACATGCCCTCTCTCCAGACTTATATAAAGGGTCGCCTAACGCGGGGTGGAGCAGTCCGGTAGCTCGTCGGGCTCATAACCCGAAGGTCCCAGGTTCAAATCCTGGCCCCGCTACCAAAGTTTTTTATCAAGTGATCTATTTTTATACAACTATACAACACCACCGTCATGTATCTAAAGAAAAGCTTTTCCGCCTTCATTGACTATCAAGAGGCAGTTTTCAGGAAATTTTGGACAACACCCTTTCAGACCGTTCTTTAAGAAGTTATTACACCCTTTTCCCTGAGAATACCTTCTATCACCAGGGCAATCTCTAAAGACTCCAGCTCTTTATCCACAGAAACCAAAGGACACTTGTTGTTCATGGCGCACTCTATGAATTCCATTATCTCCAACTTCAGAGGATTACCCCTATGAACAAACACCTGCTCTATAAGGGAGCTCTGCCTATACCGAAGTTCTTCCCTAGTCCTTCTAGCCTCAGATGTAGCTTGCCTATGGATATGGATATCCTGCTCGGTGAAGTTGAGAAAGACATAGAAGTCCTCCTGGGAAACAGCCATAGTCCGGATTTTGTTCTGGGTCACCCTGCTAGCAGTAAGAGTGGCCACACACCCACTCTCAAAAGTGAGATGAACCGTGGCCACGTCCCCTTTGTCGGTATAAAAAGAGAGACCTGAGGCGTGAATCTCCTTCACCTCCGAATTCACCAACCTCAAAACTATGTCTATATCATGAATCATGAGATCGAGCACCACTCCATCATCCTGGACCCGCCTGACAAAAGGACCCAATCTCCTGGTCTCCACCAGAAGGGGCTTGGTAACAATTTTCATGAGTTCCTGGACGGCTGCGTTGTACCTTTCCACATGACCCACATGGAGGGAAAGCCCCCTATCCCGAGCTATGCGGAAGAGCTCCTGGGCCTCTTTTATAGTAGGAGCGATGGGCTTTTCCACCAAGACGTGAACCCCTGCCTCCAAGGCGTCTTTAGCCACCTGAAAGTGATCCCTGGTAGGCACAGCCACGGTCACCACATCCACCAATGGTAGGAGCTCTCTGTAATCGGTGAAACCCATCACCTCATACTGCTGACTCACCGCTTCAACCTTTTGGGGGTCTATATCGGCCACTCCCACCAAATCCACGTAATGGATCTCCATATAGGCTCCCACATGGTACTGCCCCATATGACCCACGCCAATCACCCCGGCCCTCACTCTATTCATCTCTGCCCTTCTCCCTCATCGACCAAGCACATACACCCCTTCGGGAAGCCCTGATAAACTCCACAAAATGGAGGACCTCTGGATAGGGCTCCACCTCTGTCCGAATTTTCTCCAAAGCCTGGGAAACATTCAACCCAGACCGATAAAAAAGCTTGAAAGCCCGGGAAAGGGCCCTCCTTGCCTCAGAGGAAATCCCCCTCCTTCTCAGGCCCACCACATTGAGGCCAAAGACCCTTCCAGGTCTACCCGAGGCCATGGTGTAAGGGGGAATGTCTTTATTGAAAGCCGAATTACCACCCACCATGGCCAGGGTCCCCACCCTGACAAATTGGTGAAAACCCACCTGTCCCCCTATAACCGCCAAGTCTTCTATGACAACGTGACCCGATATACCCGCGTAGCTAGTGATAACCACCTGGTTCCCTATACGACAGTCGTGGCCTATGTGGGAGTACGCCATTATGTAATTTTCATTGCCCACCACCGTGGCCTCTCCTTCCCTAGAAGCCCTGTGGATGGATACATACTCCCGGATCACATTCCGATTCCCTATTTCAAGAAAGGTGGACTGTCCCTTATAACCCACATCTTGTGGCGGTCCCCCCAACACGGCGTGGGGGCCTATCACACACTCTCTGCCTATGGTGGTACCCCTCTCAACGACGGAATAAGCTTTTATAACGCTCCCTTCTCCAATCTCCACCCCCTCCTCCACGATTGAATAAGGGCCTACTTCCACACCACGGTGGAGGATGGCCCGAGGATGGACCTGGGCCGTGGGATGAACCCTCACCATAAAGCCTTAGCCCCCAAATGCCCTGTTGGCCGCCACAAGGAGCGGATCCCATACCGGAGAGAAAGGAGGCGAATAGGCAAAGTCCTGACGGGATAGATCCTCAATGGTCATTCCTGCATAGATGGCTGAAGCCAAAGCGTTTATTCTCAAAACACTAGGGCCAGGCCCCACCAGACTAGCACCTAGAAGCCTTCCCCCTGCCTTCTCCCAGTTCAGTTTCACAGTGAAGCGCCCACCTCCAGGAAAGTAATGGGCCCGGTCCCTGGCTCTAATAATGACCGTGTCAAACTCCACGCCTCGGGCCACCAACTCCTCCTCTGTGAAACCTGTCTTGGCCAACCCCAAATCAAACACCTTGATTATAGAAGTTCCCAGCACGCCCTTGAAAACAGCTTCTCCACCTGCCGCATTGGTGCCTGCCACCCTACCCATCTTATTGGCCGTGGTACCCAAAGGCTTATAGTAGGGCTCACCCGTCAAAAAGTGAAGGGTCTCGGCACAATCGCCAGCAGCAAAGACACCTGGTATATTAGTCTCCACCCTCTCATTGGTGGCTATACCCCCATAGGGACCCAGCATTATACCTGCCTGGACAGCCAGCTCCACATTAGGTCTAATCCCCTTGCTTATAAGCACAAGATCAGCCTCAATCCGCTCTCCATCAACAACAACAGCCTCTACCCTATCCCCACCCACCAGGGCATCCACGCGACAACCGGTAAGAATGGTAACACCGTGCCTTTCCAAAGCCTCCTTGGCCGCCTTTGAAACCACATCGTCAAAATCCCCCAGAACCTTCTCGGACTCCTTCACCATCACCACATCCAAATCCCAGTTCCTGAAGGCCTCCGCTACCTCTGTACCAATAAATCCCCCTCCCACTATTACAGCCTTCCTCACCTCTCCTAACTCCAGGTCATTTCTAATCTCCACCCCATCAGAGAAGCGACGCAGGGTGTATACTCCTTTGAGATCTACACCCGGAATAGGAGGCTTAACGGGGATAGCACCAGTAGCAATCACCAAGGAGTCAAAAGCATACACCTCCTCCCTGCCCTCTGAAGAGTTAAAAACCGAGACCTCTCCTTTACCCACATCTATGGATTTTACCTCACTCTTGAGATGGACACTTATACCTTGACTCTCAAATTGCTCAGGGGTCCTAACAATAAGTTTCTCCGCCTTCTCTATGACACCCCCTATGTAATAAGGAATGCCACAAGCCCCATAGGAAACGTACTCTCCTTTTTCGAAAACATCGACTTGAAGATTTGGGTCCACCCTCTTGGCCTTGGCGGCAGCACTGGCTCCCCCCGCCACTCCCCCAACAACGACCAATCTCTTAGCCATGGATCTCCTCCTCCACTACCTTCACTAAATCATCAGGCGAAAGGCCCAGCATTCTGTAAAGCTCATGGGGGGTACCTGACGGGGCATAACCCTTCACACCCATTTTCCGGATCCTGACAGAAAGGCCCATCTCCACAGCCAAGTCTGACAGGATGGACCCCAAACCAGAAAAGAGATTATGATCCTCATAAACTATGACGGGTCCTTTGGCAGCTGCCCTCACTAAAGCCTCTCTATCGGGATGAAGGGGAGTAGACATGTTTAACAGCTCCACTTCCATCCCCTTCTCGGACAAGGTCTCCCAAGCCTTTAAGGCCCTATGAACCATCTGACCGTAGGTAATAATGGTGGCCTTATCCCCTTTCCTCACCACATCGGCCTGGCCATACACAAAACGGTAACCATAGCCAAAAAGAGGCTCCCCTTTCTCATCCACGATGATGGGTTGCCCCGATCTCCCCATGCCTATGGCGTAGTTCCCATATCTAGTGAATATATACCTCACTGCCCTATCCATCTGATTGGCATCAGCAGGTACCACCAGATGAAAGCCGTAGAGGTTCTTCAAAAGTCCTATGTAGTCTATACATTGGTGAGTCTTACCGTCCTGGCCAACGTCCAGCCCTAAATGGGTTAGAATCAACTTTATGTTACTACCGTTTATATCATTGAGCCTGTGCTGGTTATAGACCTCGTCTATGCCGAAGACCCCAAAATCAGCAAACAACGCCACTACACCCTGAGTGGAGAGGGCACCGGCCAAGGCAGCAGTGTTATGCTCCGACACCCCCGACTCAAAAAAGTAGCTGGGTAGATCCTGGGCAAACCAGCTGGTTCTCACAGAATCAGCCAAGTCACAGTCAAAAACAGCAATAGGTGTTTGACCCTCTACACCACAGTTTCTTAGCCCTACATCCCGCAAAGCCTTTCCAAAAGCTGACCTATTGTCCACCTTGTCCTCGGGACGGTAGGTGAAGGGCTGGCCAGGGTCTACCCTAGGAGTGTAGCGAGGCATGGACACAGGCTCATTGGAGGCAGAAAAAGCCTCCCTGATGGAGAGGAGTCTAGGTCTGTCATTCTCCACCTCCAACTCTCTAAAAGCCTGGGCCAGCTCTCCCTCCTTCAAAGCACGTCCGTGATACTCCTCGTCCCCCTCCATGAAAGAGACCCCTTTGCCCATGACTGTGTGGGCGACGATGACCACAGGACCTTCCCTTCTCAGAGACTCTCTTACGGCTTTATAAAGGGCCTGATGATCGTGGCCATCTACCTCCATCACTTCCCAGCCGTCAGAGAGGTAATTGCCCTTTATGTTCACGGGCATCACCTCATGGACAGAGCCACTTATCTGGAGCTCATTGTAATCTATAATCACCGTGATATTGGAAAGGCCAAACTTTTTAGCAAAACGCCGGGCCTCGGCCACCTGTCCCTTGGCCTGTTCAGCATCACTCATGACCACATAAACGTGATAGGGAACGCCCGTGAGCCTAGAGGCCAGGGCAAAGCCGCACCCCACAGAGAGACCCTGACCCAAGTTGCCTGTAGTCCACTCCACTCCAGGGATCACCCGCTCTACATGACCTTCAAAGAGGCTCCCAGCCTTCCTGAAAGTAGCGATAGCCTCCTCCCTGGAGAAGAAACCCAGGCGAGCCAAAACAGAATAAACCCCGGGAGAGGTGTGACCGTGGCTCACCACTATCCTGTCCCTGTCAGGCCTCTCAGGCTCATGGGGATAAACTTTAGCACAGGTGTAAAGTACCAGATAGATATCCAGGGAAGAAAAGGACCCTCCCGGATGGCCTGAGCCGGCCAAAGAGGTCATCTTCAGAATGTCCCCCTTACACAGGCGGGAAAGCTCCTTCAACTTCTCCAGCTCTTCCTCTGTTAGAGCCTCGGCACCAAAGCCTCTAGACTCTACGAAAAGATCCCCCAATTCATCTTTAACGGCCATAACCCACTCCCCTTTACCCTTACCGTCCAGGGTTGTTCTACGGATATTTATCGCTCAGAAGCACCCAACCAGGCCCTCGACCCCCCAAACCCGTCAAAGAACCATCAACTCCTTAATAGATGCACCTATCCATCACCACAGGGATACCCGCCTCCTCAGCAAGCCGAGCAGCCTGTGGATTGACCACTCCCTCCTGCATCCATATGAGCTTTACCCTTTTCCTTACAGCACCCTCCAGCACCTTATCATTCCGTCTGAAGACATCTACAACATCTACATCCTCCTCTATTGCCAGAAGAGAAGGGTACGTGGGATCACCATCTACCGAAGGGTAATTGGGATTTACGGGAAAAACCCGGTATCCCCCCTTTTTAAGGAACCTATAAATTCTGAGACTGGGCCTACCCTCCCTAGGAGATGCACCCACAACGGCTATGGTCCTTGCCTTTTTCACAATCTCCATAAGGTGCTCAGGCACCATTAAAGAGACTCCTGATCACTCTGCTGAATAATCTTATCCAGCTCCTCCTTCAAAGCATCGGGTAGTCCCATAATATCTACGTTGAGAAAGCCCCTAACAATAGCGGCCGTAGCCTCATCCTCGGTGAGCCCTCGGGCCATGAGATACTCCACCTTCTCCTGGGCGATCTTGCCCACAGCGGCTTCGTGGGTCATCTCCAGCTCAACAGTCCTTCCCTCCAGCTCCGGGACAGCGTGTATGAGGCCCCCCTCTTTAAGAAGGAGTCCTCTACACTCCAGATGGGCTCTAACGTGAGGTTGCTCGCCTATGAGGTGCCCTCGGGCTATAATGGTACCTCCCATGGACACCGCCCTGGAAACAATCTCTGCCCTGGTATCGGAAGCCTGAAGATAAACCCTGGAGCCCACGTCCGTAAGGGCCCCAGGAACAGCCACCAAAACGCTATGGAACCTGGCCGTAGCCCCACGGCCCACAAGATAGGCCGTAGGATACATCCTGATCCTCTTACCGGGATGCATACAGATATAATCCGAAATGAAGACCCCATCTTCCTCCACTATCACCCCGGTCCTCGGCATGGTTTCCACCTCGTCTCCCCAAGCATGGATCATGGTGAAGTGGAGTTTTCCTCCCTTTTTAACGTAAAACTCCGACACCCCTACATGGACACCCCTTCTCACACTACTAGTACAGCCAGTAATAATGTGGAGTTCAGCCCCCTCCTCCACCACCACTATATTATGGACATGCTGCCTCATCCCCTCCCGGGACATGTAGAGACAGCTCTGGACAGGAAAGAAAGGCTTAACGCCCTTACGGGCCCTAATGAAATAGCCGTTCTGGAACTCACCCAGCTCCGGATCTTCTCTGAGGGCCCTCCACAGGTACTCTCGAGCCTCTGGAAGAACATCCAGAGCCTCCCGAGTAGAGAGAAGATCCACACCCTCTTGGTGCACACCACAGAGCACCACCTTGTCGTTGTCTTGAAGAAAAGTGCCGCACCTCTCCTTCTCTTCAGGGTCCACCCCCACCCGCAAAAGGTCCCGCTGGGCAGGCAAGGACTTCTCTATCTCAGACATTTGGCACACTCCTCGTAACCATACCTCTCTACCGTCCTCAGTATCTCCTTGGGATTACCAGAACACACTATGTGACCATCTATGAGAACATAGCCCACGTCAGCGTTCACATACTGAAGGATATGACCTGTGTGGGTAATAATCAAAGCCGATTTCTTCCTCTGGGCCCTCAGCTCCTTCAGACTTTTTCCCTCTGTGGGCTTCAGATCCCTCTCCAAAAGGCGATTTATGGCCCTCCCAAGGAGGGAGATGTTCTCGAGGTCCACCCCAGACTCGGGCTCGTCCAGCAGTACCAGTTCGGGATTCTGGGCCATGAGTTGAACCAGTTCCGAGCGTTTCATCTCCCCACCCGAGAAGCCCAGGTTCACGTCCCTGTCCAGGAATTCCGTAAAGTTCAGTTCCCCAGCTATAGCCTCCACATCCACCTCCCTGCCACCCGCACACATCTCCACAAGCTGGCGGGTTTTAATTCCCCTCACAATGGGAGGACGTTGGAAGGCCAGCCCAATGCCCATTCTGGCCCGCTCATGGACGGGCAAATCCGTTATATCCTTCCCCTTGAAATAGATCCTACCCTGAGTCACCTTGTAGCGACTAAAGCCCATGACAGTCATAATAAGAGTGGTCTTACCTGAACCGTTGGGCCCCATGAGAGCATGAACCTTTCCCCTGGGAAGATGGAGATTTATTCCATGGAGTACCTCTTTCCCCCCTACCTCCACCTTCAACTTCTCAATCTTAAGCATCTCTCCTCCCTACCTCCAACATGGGCAGAATGTTACCCATCACCCTCTTCCCAGTCAACGGCAAGCAGCAAAGTACATCATTCTGACAAGGAATCTCCCCAGATCCCAAGGGAGGGTTATCTACCACCTACACAGGCTAAGTAAAGATCACAAATAAAAAGGGCACCTTATAGGATAGGGTGCCCACAAACTCCAAAATCCAGACTCTAAATATCGAAGTAAAGGGCAAACTCGTAGG
>QMPS01000017.1 GCA_003648675.1 Aquificota bacterium | reverse complement strand
TGTTCAAGGTCCTACCCCTCATGAAAGCCAATGGGGCCACCTCTATGATCCCCTTCTCCAGGAAGTTCTCGGCCTTACTCCAATCCACCATATCATAAAGGGCATCATAAAGAGGCCTTAAATAAGGGTTGACCTTTTCCAGAATATCACCCGGCAAAAAACCCAGCTTCTCCCCAGCCTCCACAGCGGGACGGGTGAGAATGATACGCTCCACCTCCCTTCTCAAAAGATAAGAGACGGCCATGGCCATGGCCAGATAAGTCTTTCCCGTCCCGGCAGGTCCTATGGCAAAAACGATGTCATAGTTCTTGATGGCATCAACATAGACCTTCTGCTGCAAGCTCTTGGGCGTAATGAGCTTCTTCTTAGAAGGTATGTAGATTCCCTGAGAAAAGACCTCCTTCACCCTCTCCCCCTGTCGGTTCATCACCATCCTTATAGTAAACTCCAAATCTTTCTTTCTCAAATCGTAACCGTCGTTAATGAGACTCAGAAGCTGACGCAACAGGGTTTCCACCCGGTTGAGGGCGTCGGAGTCCCCCTCTACCTGAACCCTGCTACCCCGGGCCTGGATCCTCACGCCAAAGGTCTCCTCTATGAGCCTAAGATTCTCCTCCCTTTGGCCAAAAAAAGCTCTCCAGGCCCCCTCATCTCGGAAATCCAGATCCAATACCAGCTTACTCATATCTCTCCCACAATACGCCTCTGAAACTCCACCAACTCTTTAACTCCCTTCTCCCCCAAAGCTAACATCTTTTCCAGTTTCTCTCTACTGAAGGTGGCGTGCTCCGCTGTGCCCTGAATCTCCACAAACTCGCCTTTACCCGTCATCACCAGGTTCATGTCCACCTCTGCCTCTGAATCCTCCTGATAAGTGAGATCCAGAATGGGCACGCCCTTGTAAATGCCTACACTCACAGCAGCCAGGTAGTCCTTTACAGGATTCTCCCTCACCGCTCCTGTCCTTTTGAGGTACTCAAGGGCGTCGTAAAGAGCCACAAAAGCCCCGGTGATGGAAGCCGTCCTGGTTCCACCATCAGCCTGGATGACATCACAGTCAATCCATATAGTCCTCTCACCCAAAGTCCTCAAATCCACCACCGCCCTGAGGCTCCTACCAATGAGCCTCTGTATCTCTAGGCTCCTGCCGGAAGGGCGCCCCTTGGTCACCTCCCTCACTGTCCTGGTATGGGTAGACCGAGGCAGCATGGAGTATTCAGCGGTGATCCAGCCCTGACCTGTGCCCTTCAAAAAAGGGGGCACCTTCTCCTCCACAGATGCGGTGCAAAGCACTCTGGTGTCCCCTATTTCAATGAGAGCCGAGCCCTCGGCGTGCTTTATGTAACCCCGCACCAACCTCACCTTTCTCATCTTGTCAGGAAGACGCCCATCCCTCCTAATGAAACTCATCAGCCTCCCCTTTCCTCCCAAAAAGGGAAAGGATCTTAACCAAAGTAGGTTTCAGATCTTTTCTGTCGACCACCATGTCCACAAAGCCATGGTCCATGAGGAACTCTGCCCTTTGGAAACCAGGGGGTAACTGCTGCCTGATGGTCTGCTCAATGACCCGAGGACCGGCAAACCCTATAAGGGCTCTAGGTTCGGAGATGACCACGTCTCCCAAAAGGGCAAAACTGGCGGACACCCCCCCTGTGGTAGGATCGGTGAGAATGGAGATGAAGGGCAACTTGGCCTCGCTCAGCCTTGTCAAGGCAGCGCAGGTCTTCCCCATCTGCATGAGGGAAAAGATGGACTCCTGCATCCTGGCCCCCCCAGAGCAAGAGATGATTATGAGGGGCCTCTTGTTCTCCAAGGCCCTCTCAGCCGCCCGGGTGATCTTTTCACCCACCACAGAGCCCATACTCCCGCCCAGAAAGGCAAATTCAAAGATCACCAGTTCCACGGGATACCCCCCTATTTGAGCATAGCCACAAACCACTGCGTCCTTCATACCCGTCTTTCTCTGGGCTTCTTTGAGACGGTCATGATACTTTTTGGTGTCCTTAAACCTCAAAGGATCCAGTGGAGAAAGCCCATTATCGTGCTCTCGAAAGGTGCCTTTGTCCACTAAGAGATCTATCCTCTCCTTGGCAGAGATGCGGAAGTGATAGTTGCATTTGGGACAGACCTTAAGATTCCTCTCCACCTCCTCCTTGTAAACCATCTCCTTACAATTATCACACCTTATCCAGAGGCCCCGGGGAGCCCTCTGCTGGGATCTCTTCACTCTACTAAAGGGGCTCTTCTTAAACCACCACTGCATGAATCACCTCTCTCCCACCAGGCTTTCCAACTCTCCTACAACTCTACTCCGAAGACACGGAACAAGGCCCACCTCCTCCATCCACGAAACCAGGTCCTTTACAGCCCTCTCACTGTAGGCCATCTTCCTCTCCTTCTTCCTCTTAGGGGGAGAAGTCAATGAAGGCAAAAGCCCGAAATTGGCGTTCATGGGCTGGAAATCCTCTGGATCAGCCGAAGTGATGTATCTCACCAAAGCCCCCAACATAGTGGTGGCAGGAGGCACCACGGGTTCTTCTCCCCGGACCACACGGGCAGCATTAATGCCCGCCAGGATCCCCGAAGCAGCAGACTCCATGTATCCCTCCACCCCAGTGATCTGTCCTGCAAAGAAGAGCTCCATGTCCCCTTTGAAAGCCAGAGGCGGTTCTAGAAGGCGGGGACTATTGATGTATGTGTTCCTGTGGATGGAACCAAAACGGGCAAACTCTGCCTCCTCCAGGGCAGGAATGAGGCGAAAAACCCTCCTCTGCTCTGGCCACTTCAAGCGAGTCTGGAAACCTACCAAGTTCCATAGGGTGCCCTCTCTATTTTCCCGGCGAAGTTGGACCACAGCGAAGGGTCTCTTGCCAGTTCCTGGATCCCTGAGCCCCACAGGTTTCATGGGACCGTACAAAAGGGTCTCCCTCCCCTGATAAGCCAGCTCTTCCACAGGCATGCAACCCGAGAAGAATCGGGGATCTTCGAACTCCCTCAGAGGCACCTTCTCCGCTACCATGAGAGCCTCATAGAACCTATCATACTCCTCCTCCGTCAGGGGGCAGTTTAAATAGTCCTCATCTCCTCCCTTCCCATAACGGGAAGCAAAGAAGGCCTTTTCGTAATCTATAGAGTCCCCCAACACTATGGGGGAGATGGCATCGTAGAAATAGAGATAGCCCTCCCCAAAAAGCCGGGAAAGGGACTGGGAAAAAGCGGGAGCAGTAAGGGGGCCAGTAGCCACCACCAAAGGACGATGGGATGGAATTTCTCTCACCTCCTCCCTCTCCAAGCGGATAAGGGAATGGGCCTCCAGCCTTTCAGTCACCCGCCTAGCGAAGAGCTCTCGATCCACAGCCAAAGCCCCTCCAGCGGGGACTCTGCACTCCCAGGCCACCTCCAGAAGGAGAGAGCCCAAAAGGCCCATCTCACCCTTTAGAAGTCCGGAAGCCGAGTCAAGGGAAAGGGCCTTCAAGGAGTTGGAACAGACCAACTCTGCCAGGTAGGGGGTCTTGTGAGCAGGAGTAGTAGCAGAGGGCCTCATCTCCACCAAAGTGACCCTGCACCCCTGCCTGGCAGCCTGCCAGGCGGCCTCACAACCGGCGAGGCCGCCCCCAACAATCAAAACGTCCATCAAAAACCTGGACTACTCTCCCTCAGAAGGGACTTCCCTGACGGGAGCGTCCACCATTTCCACCAGGGCCATGGGGGCATTATCCCCTCTTCTGTAGCCCAACTTCAGGATACGCACATACCCACCCTGGCGATCCTTGTATCTCTCAGCCAGCTCCGTAAAAAGTTTGTGGACTACCCCCTTGTCCCTTACAACGGCCAGAGCCTGCCTTCTAGCGTGGAGGTCCCCCCGCTTTCCCAAGGTCACCATCTTCTCCGCCAGGGGCCTCAAGGCCTTGGCCTTGGGCAAGGTTGTCTCTATCCTTTCGTGCCGGAAGAGGTCCGTAACCATATTCCTCAACATGGCCTTCCTGTGGGCCGCAGTTCTGCCCAGTTTTGGAACCCTTTTGCCGTGTCTCATCAGCCTATCTCCTCTTCCTCTTCTTCTAATCCTCTGAGATCCATACCGAGAGAGAGATGCATCTCTTCAAGGACGCTCTTCACCTCTTCTAGAGACTTCTTACCGAAGTTCCTCACTTTAAGAAGATCCGCCTCCGATCTCTGGACCAGATCCCTGATAGTATTGATGCCCATCTTTTTCAGACAATTGTGGGAGCGGACAGAGAGCTCTAACTCATCAATAGACTTGTTGAGCCTCTTTACTAGCTCTTCCTTCTCCCTCTCTCCACCTTCCTCGTCCATCTCTTCCATCTCCTGCTCGAAATTGGCGAAGATGGTGACATGGTCTTTCAGAATCTTGGCGGCCATGGCCACAGCATCCTGAGGATGAACAGCACCGTTAGTCCATACCTCAAGAATGAGCTTGTCGTAGTCCGTCTCCCTACCCACCCTGGCGTTCTCTACAGAGAAGTTCACCTTCACCACAGGAGAGAAGATGGCATCCACCAAAATGGTGCCAATAGGCAAATCCTCCCCATGACGCTTCTCCACAGGCAGGTATCCCTTACCCCTTTCCACCTTCATCTCCATGATCAAACGGCTCTTCTCGCTGTCCAGAGTGGCTATCACCAGGTCCGGATTGAGGATATCCACCTTGTGTCCCGTGTCGATCTGGGAAGCCTTCACCTCTCCAGGACCCTGGACATCCAAATACATAGTCACCGGCTCTTCGGTGTAGCTCTTGAGCTGCAGCTCCTTGATATTGAGAATAATCTCCGTCACGTCCTCTTTCACTCCGGGGATAGCTGTGAACTCATGGGGCACACCCTCGATCTTGACAGCCGTAACCGCCGCTCCGGGAATGCTGGAGAGAAGCACCCTCCTCAGACTGTTCCCCAGGGTGATCCCAAAGCCCTTCTCCAAAGGCTCCACCACCAGTTTCCCATAACGAGAGGTGAGGCTCTCCTGATCGAACTCCACCCTCTGGGGCCTTATCATCATGGACCACGTCCTGAACATCCAATCCCCCTATTTTTACTTGGAGTAGAGCTCCACTATGAGGGAGACATCCACAGGTAAAGGAATATCCTCAAACTGAGGAACAGCCTTAAAGGTCCCCCTCTTGGCCTCAAGATCCACCTCCAGCCAAGGAAAGACCCCTCTGTGTTCGGCCAACTCCAGAGATTCCTGGATCCTTACCATGTTCTTGCTCTTCTCCCTCACCTCTATCACATCTCCCGGCTTAACCAGATAACTGGGGATGTTCACCTTCCGTCCATTCACCACGAAATGGCCATGACGCACCATCTGACGGGCCTCCTTCCTACTGGAAGCGAATCCCATGCGGTAAACCACGTTGTCCAGCCTACTCTCGAGAAGCTTCACCAGGTTCTCTCCCGTGAGACCAGGCATCCTGGAAGCCCTGTAGAAGTAGTTGCGAAACTGACGCTCCAAAACCCCATAAATCCTTCTCAGCTTCTGTTTCTCCCTAAGACGAAGACCGTACTCGGTGAACTTCACCCTCCTCTGGCCATGCTGCCCAGGAGGGTAGTTCCTGTGCTCCAAAGGGCACTTGTCCGTCATACACTTGGTGCCTTTAAGGAAAAGCTTCATCCCTTCCCTTCTACACTGTTTACAAACAGGACCTGTATACCTAGCCAATCTCCAACCTCCTCCTCACTTTTTACACCCTTCTCTTCTTCCTGGGACGACACCCATCATGGGGCAGGGGTGTAACATCCTTGATAAGGGTCACATTGAGTCCTGCGCTCTGGAGGGATCTAATGGCCGCCTCACGGCCAGGCCCCGGACCCTTCACGTAGACCTCCACCCACTTCATACCGCAGGTATCTACGGCCTTCTTAGCAGCAGTCTCGGCAGCAATCTGAGCAGCGTAAGGGGTGCTCTTCCTGGTTCCTTTGAAACCCACGCTGCCGGCACTGGCCCAGGTCACCGTGTTACCCTGGGGATCCGTTATAGTGATAATGGTGTTGTTGAAAGTGGACTGGATATGGGCAATCCCACTGGGGATCACCTTCTTCTCCTTTTTCTTCCCTCTCCTCTGCCTTCTGGCCATACCTACCAAAACCTCCCTGTTCTATTAACTACCGTCACTTCTTAGCGCCCCGCTTCTTGCCCCTACCGGCCACCGTTTTCTTGGGCCCCTTCCTGGTCCGGGCATTGGTTCTGGTCCTCTGCCCCCGGACGGGGAGACCTTGGATATGCCTCATTCCGCGATAGCACCCGATATCTATAAGACGCTTTATGTTCATAGCAATCTCTTTCCTGAGCTCGCCCTCCACCTTATAGTCGTGGTCAATCACCTCCCTGATCCTGCTCACCTCATCGGGAGAGAGATCCTTCACCCGCTTATCGGGGTCCACCCCTGTCTTTTCCAGGATCTTTCTGGCACTGGAGTGACCGATTCCAAAAATGTATGTGAGGGCTACCTCTATCCTCTTGTTCTTGGGTAAGTCAACGCCCGCTACCCTGGCCAAACTTCACCTCCTATCCCTGTCTCTGTTTGTGGCGGGGATCCTTGCATATCACCCGCACCACCCCTTTTCTTTTGATCACCTTGCACTTGGCACATCTCTTCTTCACCGAAGGTCTCACCTTCATGCCTCTGTACCCCCTATCAAAACCTATAGATTATCCGACCCCGAGTGGGATCGTAGGAGGAGATCTCCACCTTCACCCTATCTCCAGGCAAAATCCTGATAAAATGCATCCTCATCTTCCCTGACACATGGGCCAAAATCTTCAGCCCATTGTCCAGCTCCACCCGGAACATAGCATTAGGCAACGGTTCTATCACCGTACCCATGAGTTCCAGGGTCTCCCCTTTCTTCTTCTTAGCCATAATCTCTCAAAGCTCCGTCAGTATCCTGGGCCCCTCTTCTAACACCGCAATGGTATGCTCAAAGTGAGCCGCCCAGGAACCGTCCACCGTCACTGCTGTCCAGCCGTCCTCCTTGATCCTCACTTCCCCACTCCCCACGGCCACCATGGGTTCTATAGCTATGGTCATTCCCTCCTTCAAAAGGGGCCCCCGACCCGGCTCTCCAAAATTGGGCACCGGAGGTTCCTCATGAATCCTCTTTCCCACACCGTGGCCGACAAACTCCCTTATGACAGAGAAGCCATGGGACTCCACATAGGACTGAACAGCAAAGGATATATCCCCTACCCGGTTTCCCACCCGAGCAGCCTCTATGCCCCTATATAAAGCTTCTTCCGCAACCTTCAAGAGCTCCTTCACCCTGTCCTCCACTTCCCCTACAGCCACGGTGGTGGCACCGTCCCCATAGTAACCCTTGTAACACACCCCTACATCCATACTCACGATGTCCCCTTCCTTTATCACCCTTCTAGTGGAAGGGATACCGTGGATCACTTCCTCATTTATGGAAACACAAAGGGCAGCAGGATAAGCACCAGAACCGAAAGAGGGCTTATAACCCTTAAAAGCCGCCCTGGCTTTCCTCTTCTTTATCACCTCTTCGGCCTTCTTATTCAGAGCCCAAGTGGTGATGCCCGGCCTAATAAACTCTCTAAGGGTCTGAAGCACCTCCGCCACTATCCTGCTACTCTCTCTAATCTTCTCAATCTCATCCCGACTCTTGATGATGATCATGCACCCAGCACTTTCAAGATGCCTTGGAAGATCTCTTCTATGGACCCCGTGCCATCTATGTTGTAGAGCACCCCCTTCTTCCCGTAATAGTCGATAAGGGGAGCAGTCTGAGCCTCGTACACCTCCAAACGCTGACGGATGGTCTCCTCCTTGTCGTCATCCCTCTGATAGAGCTCACCTCCGCACTTATCGCACTTGCCCTCCTCTTTAGGAGGATTGAAGACCACATGGTACATGGCTCCACACTGACGACACGTCCTTCTACCCGTGAGACGGGTGATGAGCTCCTCGTTGGGAACGGCCACATTGATGACATAGTCTATCTTCTTGCCCAACTCCTCCAGCACCTTATCCAGGGCCTCAGCCTGGGGGATGGTCCTGGGAAAACCGTCCAGAATAAAACCCTTCTCACAGTCGGGCTGAGCCAGGCGTTCCTTCACGATGCCGATAACCACCTCGTCAGGCACCAGCTTTCCGGCGTCCATAAACTCCTTGGCCTTCTTGCCCAGCTCCGTTCCCTCCTTCACCGCCTCTCTGAGCATATCCCCCGTGGAAATCTGAGGTATGCCCAGCCTCTCCACCAACATCTTGGCCTGAGTACCCTTCCCCGCTCCGGGGGGACCCAACATAATGATATTCACCATCCACCTCCTTAACGGGCCGCTGCCTTTTTCATGAAGCCTTCATAATGTCTCATTATCATATGAGACTCTATCTGGACCATAGTGTCCAGGGCCACTCCCACCACGATGAGGAGGGCCGTTCCACCAAAGTAAAAGGGCACATGGAAGTAGCGGATGAGGAATGTGGGGAGAACACACACCAAGGAGAGGTAAATAGCCCCCACAAAAGTGAGCCTGGACAAGACCCTGTCTATGTATTCTGCCGTGGGCCTGCCAGGTCTGATGCCCGGTATATACCCACCGTGCTTCTTCAGGTTGTCGGCCACGTCCTCGGGATTGAAGATGATGGCCGTGTAAAAGAAGGCAAAGAATATGATCATAGCCACATAGGGTATGACGTACCCCCAGGAACCGGGAGACATGGCGGCCGCCACCTTTTTGGCTATAGGGTTGTTGATGAACTGGGCCACCGAAGCGGGGAACATGATGACGGATGAAGCAAAGATGGGAGGAATCACCCCCGAGGTGTTTACCTTGAGAGGCAGATAGGTGGTCTGTCCACCGTACACCTTACGGCCGATCACCCTTTTGGCATATTGAATAGGAATCCTACGCTGACCCATCTCCACATAAACGATGAAGGCTATCACGGCAAAAGCCATAACACCCACAATAATGAGGGCAAAAGCGGAAAGCTCACCCGTTTTCACCAGTCTGAAGGTGTTGGTGAGGGCGTTGGGCATCCGGGCCACAATCCCTGCAAAGATAATAAGGGAAATACCGTTACCTATACCCCTCTCGTTTATCTGCTCACCTAACCACATGAGGAAGCAGGTCCCCGCTACCATGGTAACCACAGCGATAAAAATGAATCTAAAACCCGGCGCTATCACCAAAGGAACTCCCGAAGGACTCCTCATGGCCTGCAAACCGATGGCTATTCCCAAAGCCTGGATAGCAGAGATAAAGACGGTACCATAGCGGGTGTACTGGATAATCTTCTTCCTTCCCCGCTCACCTTCCTTCTTGAGAGCCTCCAAATGAGGTACCACCACTGTTAGGAGCTCCAGAATAATGGCCGCGCTGATGTAGGGCATAATGCCCAAAGCAAAGATGGTGAGTTTCCTGAAGGCCCCCCCTGAAAAGAGGTCGAAGAATCCCAATATAGTGCCCTGCATCTTGACAAAGAACTCCGCCAGGGCCATCCCGTTGATGCCAGGCACAGGGACATGAGCTCCCAATCTGAAAACGGCCAACATCATCAGAGTAAAGAGGATCCGGTTCTTCAACTCGGGAATCTTAAGGAGGCCCTCCATGTCCCTCATTATCTCAACACCTCCGCTTTACCTCCCGCCGCCTCTATTTTCTCAATAGCCTGGCGACTGAAGAGATGGGCTTTAACTGTGAGGGGCTTGGTGAGTTCCCCTCTGGCCAGTACCTTCACTCCATGCCCCAGCCTCTTCACCAGTCCTATCTCCCTCAAACCCTCAGGAGTCACCACATCCCCAGCCTGAAACTTTATCTCCAAAGTCTCCAGGTTAACTATGGCATACTCCTTCCTGGTGGGGCATTTGAATCCTCTCTTTGGGAGTCTCCTGTGAATGGGGGTTTGCCCACCCTCAAACCAGGGAGCCACTCCCCCACCCGAGCGGGACCTCTGGCCCTTCTGGCCCCGACAGGAAGTCTTCCCATGCCCGGAACCCGGACC
>QMPS01000016.1 GCA_003648675.1 Aquificota bacterium | reverse complement strand
GGGCTACTCCATATGCCCCAATTGCCAAGAGCCCAAGCTGCCCCACAGGGTCTGTCCCCATTGCGGTTTTTATAAGGACAGACAGGTACTCGAGGTGGAGGAGTATTGAGGATCGCTGTAGACGCCATGGGGGGGGATTACGCCCCCAGGGAGGTGATCAAGGGAGCTTTGGAGGCGGTAAGCAAGTGTCCCTGCGAGGTGATCCTTGTTGGTGACAAAGAGATAATCCAGTCGGAGTTGGATAAGTTGGGGGGGAGCCGAGGGCTCCCCCTATTAATAAAGGATGCCCCTGAGGTCATTGGAATGAGCGAGCATCCCGCCATGGCCCTGAGGAAGAAGAGGAACTCTTCCATAAAGAAGGCCGTGGAGTTGGTGAAAAGGGGGAAGGCCCGGGCTGTGGTAAGTGCGGGAAACACGGGGGCTGTTATGGTGGCAGCTAAGCTCCTCCTGGGGACCCTGGAAGGGGTGAGCAGACCCGGGATCGCTGTCACCCTTCCTGC
The DNA here is from genome assembly GCA_003648675.1 of Aquificota bacterium. Classification (GTDB taxonomy): domain Bacteria; phylum Thermosulfidibacterota; class Thermosulfidibacteria; order Thermosulfidibacterales; family B14-G1; genus B14-G1. The sequence goes on along the minus strand of QMPS01000016.1, from coordinate 9,617 downwards.
ACGGCATGGTCCTTTCCTTCTCATAGACGCGGGTGCCAATGTGGGTAGTAGACCGGAAAACCTCTTGGAGTTTGCCATTATGGGCCATCTCTACTCCAGGTATATTATGGGTTGTGATAATCCCAGAGTGGGTCTTCTGAGCATAGGAGAGGAGGAGGTCAAGGGGGACGGCCTCATGCGCACTTCCTTTCAGCTTCTGAGAAAGGCCACTCAGCTCAATTTCGTGGGCAATGTGGAGGCCAAGGAGATCTTTAGTAACCAGGCGGACGTGGTGGTGTGCGATGGTCTGGTAGGCAACTTGGCCCTCAAGGTGGGCGAGGCGGCTGTATCCCTTATGGGGTACTATCTGAAAGGTGAGTTCTCCAAAGGTTTGAGGGGGAAGTTGGCCTATTTCTTGTTTAAGCCTTCTTTGGAGAGGATAAAGAGGAGGACGGACTACGAGGAGTACGGGGGGGCCCCTCTTTTGGGAGTGAACGGTATCTGTATCATCTGCCACGGCAGCTCTAATGCCCACGCCATTGCCAACGCCGTAAAAGTGGCCTGTGATTTTGCGGAGAAGAGGCTCAATAAGAGGATAGAGGCCGATCTAGAGGCTGTGAAGGAGGGCTTGGGACTTGGCAGAAAGTTCTGGCCCAGTTTCAGGGACTGGAGGGATGCTCTCCGTATTAGGGGAGAACGGATAGAGGGTGAGGAGGCCCTGGCTGGGACCTCCAAGGAAGAAGGGGAGGAGGAGTAGTAGCATGGCTGAAGCCTACATCAAGGGGATAGGAACCTATGCCCCCCAGCGGGTGATGACGAACTTCGATTGGGAGAAACTCGTGGATACCACCAACGAATGGATCATCCAGCGGACGGGGATAAAGGAGAGGAGGATAGCTGCTCCCGAGGAGGTCACTTCGGATCTGGGGGCCCAGGCAGCTAAAGAGGCCATGGAGGCTGCCGGGGTATCTTCTGAGGACATTGACCTCCTCATCTGCGCCACAGCCAGCCCTGATACCATTCTGCCTTCCACTGCCTGTTGGATGCAGCCCAAATTAGGCTTAGAGGGAAAGCCTGCCTTCGACATCAGCGCTGCCTGTTCGGGTTTTGCCTACGGACTGGCCATAGCTGAGCAGTTTGTGAGAACGGGAAAGTACAGGAATGTGTTGGTGGTGGGTGCAGAGATGCTTTCCCGCATGATGGACTGGAAAGATCGCTCTATATGTGTCCTTCTGGCGGATGGTGCCGGGGCAGCCGTGGTCTCCTCTGAAGGAGGGGGGGGCAGGATTCTGGGTTCCAGACTCCACGCCGATGGCACTTATGCCGAGCTCCTTTGGCTCCCTGCGGGCGGCACGAAGATGCCAGCCAGCCATGAAACGGTGGATAAGAGGCTTCACTACTACATAATGAAGGGCAATGAGCTCTTTAAAATAGCCGTTAAGTCCATGGCTGATGTGACTAGAGAGCTCTTAGAAGAGGTGGGGCTTAGTGAGAAGGACATTGATTGGATCATACCCCACCAGGCCAACATAAGAATACTCCAGTCCCTGGCCAAGAGGCTTAGAGTCTCTTGGGACAGGGTGGTGGTGAACATTGAAAGATATGGCAACACCTCGGCCGCTTCCATTCCCCTGGCTTGGGACGAAGCTTTGAAAGATGGGAGGATCAAAAGGGGGGATAGGCTTCTCCTCGTCTCTTTCGGGGGTGGACTCACCTGGTCTGCCATCCTGGTGGAGTGGTAGGAGGCGGCCATGTTTAAAACGGAGCTGTGCGACCTTCTGGGCGTGGAGTATCCCATCATTCAGGGGGGCATGGCCTGGGTTTCCGATGCCTATCTGGCGGTGGCTGTGTCAGAGGCCGGGGCGCTGGGAGTGATAGCTGCTGGCCACATTCAGGACCCAGAGGATCTGCGGAGGGAGATTCGAACTGCCAAGGAACTCACTTCTCGTCCCTTCGGTGTGAACATTATGCTCATGAATCCCCTGGCTTCTCAGTTTGTCGAGTTGGTGTTGGAGGAGGGTGTTCCCGTGGTCACCACTGGGGCGGGTAATCCTGGCAAATTCATTTCCTGTCTCAGGGAGGCGGGGGTGAAGGTCGTACCCGTGGTAGCCTCCGTGGCTCTGGCCAAGCGGGTGGAGCGGGAGGGAGCCCATGCTGTTGTGGTGGAGGGAACCGAAGCGGGGGGACATATAGGGGAACTCACCACCATGGCCTTGGTGCCGCAGGTGGTGGACGCTGTTTCAATTCCCGTGGTGGCTGCTGGAGGTATAGCCGATGGGAGGGGATTCTTGGCGGCTTTGGCTCTGGGAGCCCATGGAGTCCAGATGGGTACCCGTTTCGCTGCCAGTACGGAGTGCAGGGTTCATGAGAACTGGAAGCGGGCCTATCTGAGGGCCAGGGACAGGGACACGGTGGTGACGGGGAGGTCAACAGGGCACCCTGTGAGGGTGATTCGAAACCGTTTGGCCAGAGAGTTTCTGAAGCTGGAGCAGAGGGATGCTTCCATGGAGGAGTTTGACATGCTGGGGGTGGGGGCCCTTAGGAGGGCGGCTCTGGAGGGAGACGTGGAGATGGGCTCTGTCATGGCTGGCCAAATTGTGGGTCTCATAAAAGAGATAAAGCCGGTGAAGGAGATCATTGGGGAAATCATGGCTCAGGCCAGGAGGGAGTTGGAGATGCTTCAGTCCTTGATGGGAGGTTGAGGGGATGAAGGTGGCCTTTGTCTTTCCGGGACAGGGTGCCCAGCGAGTGGGCATGGGAGTCGAGGCCTATAAGATCTATCCCGTGGTGAGGGAGACCTTCCAGGAGGCCAGCGAGGTGTTGGGCTTTGATCTGGCACGCCTATGTTTCGAGGGTCCCCAGGAAGAGCTTACTCTGACTGAGAACGCCCAGCCCGCCATTCTCACCCTCAGCGTTGCCCTTTACAGGGTTTTGAATGGCATGGGTTTCAGGCCCCACATAGTGGCGGGCCATTCCTTGGGGGAGTATTCGGCCCTGGTGGCGGCGGGAGGATTGCCACTGGCCAGGGCAGTGGAGGCTGTCAGGTATCGTGGCAGGTTTATGCAGGAGGCTGTTCCCCCTGGTAGAGGGGCCATGGCAGCCATTATTGGAATGGATCCCCAAAGAGTGGCCGATTTGTGTCAGAAGTTTTCCTCCCAGGGGGTGGTGGAGGCGGCCAACTATAATTCTCCTGAACAGACGGTGATATCGGGCGAAAAGGAGCCTGTGGAGGCGGCGGCTCAGGCGGCCACCCAATGGGGGGCTAAAAGGGCTATCCTTCTGGAGGTGAGTGCCCCCTTTCACTCCAGCCTCATGGCACCTGCCAGGGAGAAGCTGAGGCCCCTTCTGGAGGCTATGCCTTTCTCTGATTTGGCTTTCCCCCTTGTCTCCAATGTGACAGCGGAGCCTGTCACCAAAGGGGACGAGGAAAGGAGGCTTTTGTTGGATCAGGTTACTGCTCCTGTTTTATGGACCCAGTCGGTGAGATTTATCGTTGACCAGGGGGTCCAACTCTTTGTAGAAGTGGGGCCAGGCAATGTGTTGTCGGGTCTTGTAAGGAAGATAGAACGAAGGGCTAAGACTGTGCCCGTTGCGGATCCCAGAGGAGTAGAGAAGCTCCGGGGTATGGGGGTGCTGGATGGCTAGGGTGGCTGTGGTCACAGGTGCCAGCAGGGGTATTGGCAGAGCCATAGCACTGGAACTGGCCGCCCAGGGGTATAGGGTGGTGGTCAACTACAGAACCCGGGAAGAGAAGGCACAAGAGGTGGTTGATGCCATCACTGCCCGGGGTGGGGAAGCCATGGCTTTGAAGGCTCATGTGGCTTCCCGAGAGGAGATGGAGGCTCTGGCCAAGAAGGTGAAGGAGGAGTGGGGTAACGTATACGCCCTGGTGAATAATGCAGGCATTGTCCGGGACAATATCCTGGTGAGAATGAAGGAAGAAGAGTGGGATCAGGTGATGGAGACCAATCTCAAGGGAGCCTTCATATCTACCAGGGTCTTTGTCAGGGATATGATGAAGGCCAGGGAAGGCAGAATCGTGAACCTATCTTCGGTGGTGGGCCTGATAGGAAGTCCAGGTCAGGCCAACTATGCCGCTTCTAAGGCGGGGTTGATAGGTTTCACCCGGTCTCTGGCCATGGAGCTGGCTTCTAGGGGGATCACGGTGAACGCTGTGGCCCCCGGTTATATAGAGACGGAAATGACAGAGGGTCTTCCCCAGGACCTGAAAGATACCATGCTTTCCTCCATTCCCCTGGGCCGTTTTGGTAACGTCCAGGAGGTGGCTAAACTGGTGGCCTATCTTCTTTCTCCCGATGCCAGTTACATCACTGGTCAGGTGTTGGTGATAGATGGGGGCATGACCCTGTAAGAAAGAGTTCAAATCCCAGAGGAGGTGTAGTGAAATGGATGTGAAAGAGATCGAACAGAAGGTGAAGGAGATCATTGTGGAGCAGTTGGGCGTGGACGAAAGCGAGGTGACCCCTGAGGCCTCTTTCATCGACGATCTGGGGGCAGACTCTCTGGACACGGTGGAGCTGGTCATGGCTTTTGAGGAGGCCTTTGATATTGAGATTCCCGATGAGGACGCTGAAAAGATCACCACAGTCAAGGACGCCATAGAGTATGTAAAGAACAAGTTGGGGGCCTGATAGAGTATGGAGAAAAAGCGGAGGGTAGTAATAACGGGGATGGGATGTGTCACCCCTCTGGCCAATGATTTGGCCGGGAGTTGGGAGGCGGCCTTGGAGGGCAAGAGCGGTATAGGCCCCATCACTAAGTTTGACGCCTCCACTTTCTCCAGCAGGATAGCGGGGGAGGTGAAAGGGTTCGAGCCTGAGAAGTACATAGACAAAAAGGAGATTAAAAGAACGGATCCCTTCGTCCAATACGCCCTGGCCGCTGCTATCATGGCGGTGGAGGATGCGGGTTTGAACCCTGAGGAGGTGAACAAGGACCGAGTAGGAGTCCTCATTGGTTCTGGCATTGGTGGATTGGAGACCATCGAGAGGAACCATAAGCAGCTGGTGGAGCGGGGCTGGAAACGTATCTCTCCATTTTTCGTCCCCATGGCCGTCATCAACATGGCCTCCAGCGCTGTTTCTATCCATTTCGGCTTTAGAGGTCCTTCTTCCGCTGTGGTTACGGCCTGTGCCACCGGGGCCAATGCCATTGGGGATGCTTTTAAGATAGTCCAGCGGGGCGATGCAGAGGTGATGCTGGCAGGTGGTAGCGAGGCTGTCATCACTCCCATGGCTGTAGGTGGTTTTTGTGTCATGAGGGCCCTTTCCACCTACAATGAGGATCCTCCCAGAGCCAGCAGGCCCTTTGATAAGAACAGGGACGGGTTTGTCATAGGGGAGGGCTGTGGGGTAGTGGTTTTAGAGGACATGGAGTACGCCAAAGCTCGGGGGGCCAGGATCTATGCTGAAGTGGTGGGTTATGGTATGAGCAGTGATGCCTATCACATTACCATGCCTGACCCCGAGGGTGAGGGGGCGGCGCTCTGCATGAAGGCAGCTCTCCACGATGCAGACATTCCTCCCCATAAGGTGGACTACATTAATGCCCATGGTACATCCACGCCCCTTAACGACAAGACGGAGACCATGGCTATTAAGGAGGTCTTCGGCGACTCGGCTTACAAGATACCCGTAAGCTCCACCAAATCGGTAACGGGCCATCTCTTGGGGGCGGCGGGGGCCGTGGAGGCCATCTTCTCCATCATGGCTCTTTATACGGGTAAGGTGCCTCCCACTGCCAATTACGAGGAACCCGATCCCGAATGCGATCTGGACTATGTGACCGAGGGAGCCAGGGAGGTCCATCCTCTGGTGGCCCTTTCCAACTCCTTCGGCTTTGGTGGGGTGAACGCTACCCTGATCTTCAAGAAGGTGGAGTAGGGGGGGAGGCCTTTTAACTCCTCCCCTTACGCTGTCCTGGTGTGGCCCAAGATTCTTCGTCGAAGTAGAGTTCCTGGAAATCCTTGACCTGTGGCACTTGAACCTTGAGGGGCTCTATGGCTTCCACTCTTAGGAAGGAGGACTTGTACCAGTCCACCTCTGGAATGGGCAGGTCCATCTTGCCCATAATTTCGTAAGTCTCGTAAAAGTGCTCGAACTTGTTCTCTTCCTCTGGGTAGGTGGCCAGGTTCCTCAAGATGTCTGTGACCACCAGTCCCGAGTCTAAGAAGAACCTCTGGAACTCGGCCCACTTCTTTAGAGAGGCTTCTCTATGGGTGAGTCCTATGTAACCCGAGGCCCCTGGACCCTTCAGGGCGGAGATGCATCTGCCTACAAAGAGCTTGAAGCCTCGATGGGTCTCTACAGGGTCTGTGACAAAGACGTCATACTGGCCCAAGGCTTCTTGGGGTAGTTCTTCCAGGACATTATACTGTTTCACCGTTATGTTCCCTATTCCCCATTTTTTGCAGAAGTGCTCGATGAAGTAGGTGAGTCTGGGGTCTATCTCCACCACGGTGATCCTTTGGGCCATGCCCGTGAGCCCCATGGCCACACTCAGGAGGTCGTCGTCTCCCAGGATGAAGATCTCGGCCCCCTCCAGATCCCCCCTTTGGTAGATGAAGGCCATGCGCCGTATGGTGTCTATGGGGCGAATGAAGCCCTGGTCATAGTCTTCCAAGGGAAGGGGACGGTCTTCGGTGACGTAGAGGAACTTCTCATAGACCTCTTGGAAGAAACCTTTGATTTCCACGCCCAGTCCGCAGGTAGAGCAGAGGGTTTCTATCTTTTCCCTCACTCCCGGATCTTCTTTCAGGAAGAAGCGATGGTTCTCGTACCCCACTGTCCCTTCGTCCATCAGGGATTGGAGGGTATGGTAGAAACCCGCTATGTATGCGTCTTGCTCGTTTATGAGTTCCCAAAAGGTTTTGGGTCCGCTTTTGAGGGCCCTCAGTATTTGGTTCCTTATCCTCCTCATGCTACCCCCTTGGTCCTTTATCTCACCACAAGTACGGAGCACTTGGCCTTGCGGGCGACCTTTTCCGATACACTTCCCAGGAGGAGCCTTTCAATACCCTTTTTCCCGTGGGAGCCCACCACTATCAAGTCCGCTCCTTCCTCTTCTGCCTTTTCCAGGATCATGTCGAAGGGTTCTCCCACTAGCACCACGGGTTTCACCTCAACCTGCCACTCTTCGGCCAGCTCCCTAGCCAGGCCTTCCATCTTTTCCCTGCTCTTATCTTCCAGAAGCCGGTACATCCCCTCGAATTTCTCCAGTTCTACTTTGGGTAGGACGATGCCCTCAGAGATCAAGAGGGGCACCTCCCTTTCCACCACATAGGTGAGAAGGATTTTTGCCTTCATGAGTTGGGCCAGTTCGCCTGATACGGTCAGGACTCTGTTGGTGATGTCGTGGGAAAAGTCCACGCACGTCATGATCCTCTTAAAGCCCATTCAACACCTCCTTCACGGTTTTTACCAGGGAGTTTAGGCTCTCACGGGTGTCCAGGACCACCATGGGCCCCTCGTCCTGGGGTTCTTGGAACCTTTCTCGGTGTTTGAGATATATCTCCCAGCGCCCGTCAGACACAACCTCTTCCCTTTTTCTCTTGTCCAGTCTCTCCTTCACCACCTCTGGTGGGGCTGTGGTGATTACGAGGAGACAGGGTGCTCCCAGTTCTTTGGCCATCTTCCTGGCCATGTCCCGCCACCTCTTTTGGGAGAAGGTGGCATCTAGGATCACCCCTTTTCCCTGTTTCAAAGCATTTCGGGCCCTTTCCACCATGGTGGTGTAGACCAGCTCTGTCATTTCTGGGGAGTAGAGTCCTTTATCGAACTCTTCTTCTCTCTTTTCGTAGGGATCCAGGCCTGCCAGCTCTTTTCTCAGGGGATCGGAGGAGATAAGAGCCATTTCCAGCTCTCTGGCTAAGGCATGGGCTACGGTGGTCTTGCCCGTGCCTATCATTCCCATGACCAATAGGAGGGCCTTCACACCATCTCCTCGGCGTACTTTCTGGCCAGGAAGAAGTACCTGTGGGCTCTGAGAAGGGCTTCCTCTTTGTCCCTGTGGGGAATGGATGGGTCATTCAGTCTGAAGCTCTCCACTTTCCCCCTTACAAAGGCCCGGTAGCACTGGTAGAAGGCCAGAACCTCGTCCATGGTTGGATCGGGTTGCTCCTTTAGGTAATGGTCTAGGAAATCCCGGGCTAGGTCAGGTCTCATGAGGAACTCCAGATCCATGGTGAGGAAAGCCACCTCCGAGGCGGTGTCTCCATAGCGGAAGCGTTGGTTGAACTCTATGCAGTCATAAACATAGACTTCTCCCTTCCATAGACAGATGTGCTGGCAGTGGAGGTCTCCATGGCAGTCCTTCACCAGTCCTGCTTTTGCTCGTTCTTCCATGAGGGTTCCCCTTCTTCTGTAGAACTCTTCTGTCCGTCTTTTTATGAACTCCCAGTCTTGAGGGGATATGGAGATCCCTACGAACTCCTGGGTCTGTTGGAAATTTTCATCGGTATTTTTCTTGAAACCTTTGGGAGTGCCCAGGTGGGCGAGGAGGGGGTCCCCGGGTGTCTCCTTGTGGAAACGGGCCACCTTCTTGGCTATCTTTTCCATGACTCCGGGTGGGACTCTGTTCTCCATGATCATGTTCTTCAGCATGCCCTCCTGAGGCAGACGTACCATCTCTACAGCTGCTTCTTCCACTCTCCGATCATCGGGATCCATCCATCTCCATTCACCCTTCCTACGTCCCAATCCCCTTACGCCCAAATAGATCTCAGGAGAAAGGCGGGAGTTGAGTTTCACTTCCTGGAAAGAGAACTGGATCCTCTTCTCCAGGGTGGAGTAGTCTAGAAATCCAAAATTTACGGGCTTTTTTACCTTATAGACCCTGTCATTTGTGAGGAATATGTGGGATATGTGGGTCTGGATGTGTTCCACTTTTTCAGGGGAACCGGGATAGAAAGAGGGATCTAGCATTTTTTGCATAAGGGATGGGTCCATGCTTTTTCTCCTTGTAGGATTTCTTACTTCCGTCTTATAATTATATCGCCTTGGTGGGTGCAAGTTTCCTTGGAAAGTGGGTATTGAAAAAAACTCCAGGGGTGGGATAATCTGATTCGCTCTGCCTGTTAACTTTGGGGACTCTAGGGAAGACGGAGGTTAGGTATGGTGAACAAGAAGGTGAAGCTGGCCATTGTGGGTGTAGGAAATTGTGCTTCCTCTCTCATCCAGGGCTTATTCTACTATAAGGAGAAGGGTGAAGGTTCGGTCAACGGCCTCATGCACCCGGACATTGGTGGCTACCGTCCTTGGGACATCGAAGTGGTAGCGGCCTTTGACGTGGATGCCAGGAAGGTAGGGAAGGACGTGGCCCAGGCCATCTTTTCACCTCCCAATTGCACTACCGTCTTCTATCCCCAGGTGCCCGAGTTGGGCGTAGAGGTGATGATGGGACCGGTGTTGGACGGCGTGGCTTCCCATATGGCGGAGTACAGCCCGGAGGAGTCCTTTGTGGTGGCTGACACGGAGCCTGTGGATGTGGAGGAGGTGCTTCGTGAGACCGGTGCCGAAGTGGTTGTCAACTATCTACCCGTGGGTTCGGAGGAGGCGGCACGCTTTTATGCTGAAGCTGCTCTGAAGGCGGGCTGTGCTTTTGTCAACTGTATACCCGTT
>QMPS01000015.1 GCA_003648675.1 Aquificota bacterium | reverse complement strand
GGGCTGCTCCACTTCGCCACCGACGGGGAGACCTTTGGTCATCACAGAAAGAAAGGGGCCGAGATCCTAAAGGAGACTCTGGAGAAACTCATAAATAGAGGAGTGAAGCTCACAAACTTCGCTTCTTTCATGGAGGAGGTCTCATGGGTTCCTCCTGCTCAGATTCGGGAAAACACCTCCTGGAGTTGTGCTCATGGTGTGGAAAGGTGGAGGGCAGACTGTGGCTGTTTTGCAGGGGGGAAGCCGGGCTGGAATCAAAAGTGGAGGGCGCCATTCAGGGAGGCCATGAACTGGCTGAAGGAGCGCTTGGACAGGATATTTCAAGAGGAAGGTGCGAGTCTTTTCAAGGATCCATGGGCAGCCCTTCTGGACTATGTAGAGGTCATGGTCCGGGGTCCTGAGTCCTTGCTCCCATTTCTGGATCGCCATTCTACCAGGAACCTTTCTACAGGTGAGAGGGTGAAGGCGGCCAAACTTTTGGAAATGGCCCGAATGGGGCAATACATCTTCACCAGCTGTGGATGGTTCTTCGCCGACATATCGGGGTTAGAGGCGGTACAGAATATGACTTTTGCGGCTAGAGCTATAGAGCTGGCTCGGGACATTTCAGGAATATATTTAGAGGATGGGTATTTAGAGAGACTGTATAAAGCAAAGAGCAATGTGCCCGCGGAGAGGAACGGGCTGGAGATTTATAAAAGGCGGGTGTTACCCCGGCGATTCACTACTAAGGATATCACTGCTCATTACCTTATCACTTCTACCTTGTCCGGGAGGTTTCGGGAGACCCGCCTCTTCCGCCATCGGTTTCGCCCTGTGAAAGTGGATAGGCTGGAGAAGGGGGCTACCTGTTTCTGCTGTGGAATGGTGGAAGTGACCAACCTCGCCTTTCAGGAAAAGGGGTCATATCTCTTCTCAGTTCTTCAGTATTGCCCGGGGGATATACATTGCACCCTGAGCTCTAGGGGGAAGGAGAGATGGGAAGAGACTCTTGAGGCTCTTAAATCGGCTTATCACCTGGGTATTACCCATTTAGTTAGGGAGTTGGACAGATTCTTCGGTCCCCAGTTCTACGGCTCAGAGAGCACAATAGACGTCGTGTAACTCATTTCTTTATTAGAAGGGTGTCGCCCACATTAACGCCCAGGAGGCCCGCCACCACATCGCACTTGGCCCTCAGGAAGAAGTAGATCTCCCTGGGGGCATCGTCCAGGGTTTCAAAGTTCCCCTGTCCCTTGCTGATTACCATGTCGGCTTCCCAAAAGAGCTCTTTGAACTCTGGGGAAACCTCATCCAGAAGGGTTCCAGGTACCTGAGAGCCTGACTCCAGTATGCTAGCAACTCTGTCTATGCCTGCTTCGTAGGCGTCTTCTATGGTGGCGTCGTTGATAATGGGGCCTGAACGTACTGAGAAGAAGAGCTCTTTACCCTTTATGGTTTCCAGCAAGACCCGGTCAAAGACCACCTCACCTGCATTGTCCCCGATGTAAAGAATGGTTTTGGCCCTTTGGAGGTCTTTTCTAAAGGATTCGTAGTGGCTCACCACTAGCTCTAGCTTTTCTAGAACCTCCAGGCTTTCGAGTTCAAAGGGCCTTCCCACTCCGAAGTCGATGATGTTGCCTGCAATTGCCACTTTGACAGCGGCCAGAAGAGGGTCATCTGCTCGCTCTACCATCTCTTTGAGCCTAGGATAGAGCTCCAAGGCCATGCGGTTGTATTTTCTCTTTTTCGATTTGTAGGGATCTTCCACCCCCGTCTCTTGGGAGATGGTCCCGTAAACCAGGAGGGAAACCTTGGGAGGAGGGTCTCCTCCTTCGTAACCGGCCAGCTTTCTCATGATCGCTTTCAAGACCCTTTCTTGAAGGCTCTCGTCTCCAGTAACCAGTTTCAAAGTGTTGTAGGCCTGGCGAAGAAAACATGGATAGCACTCGGGGTGAATTCTCATGGCTTTCTATGCCTCTCCTCAGTTTTTTAGCTCTTTTACCCCACCCCTCCTTTTCTAACAAGGGGGCTCCTATTCAGATCATGGGCACCCTTAGTGGGAAATTTTTGCATATCACGCATCTTTTGCATTTCAGGAATCTGGAGTTGGCTGGGAGCGTTCAACGGTAACACACTGAAAAACAATATTAAACTGGTTTGGCACATCAGAAGCCCCTACGAGAAACGAGGGATGAAAAAACTCATGGAGGTGTTGCCATGGGACTGGGAATAGGAGAGGGCACAAAAAAGGCTTTGGCCGCTCTAGTGATTATCTCCTTTTTGGCTTTTCCTCTGGCTGGGTGTGTTACTACCCAGCAGACCTATCAAGGAGCAGCGGTGGGAAGTGTGGCCGGTGCTGGTATCGGCGCCCTTATTGACAGCCACAACCGATGGAGGGGGGCGGCCATAGGCGCTGCTATTGGAGCCCTGGTGGGTGGAACCCTAACGGAAATCAGCGCAAGGGCTGCTAGGGAGGCTGCCCTTGAGGATAGAACCGTGGTCTACAAGAGCGAGGACGGGCGTACAGTGGTAGAAAGTACCCCTCTGCCCCAGGAAAACGCTTCCACCCACTGTCACAAGGTTAGGACTCGGGTCTGGAGAGATGGAACTCTAGTGAAAGACACTGTGAGAGAGGTGTGTGAGAGTGACAGAACAGTAAGGTCCTACGACCCTTACTGATACAGGCTTCACGACCAACCCATCCACCTCCCTTTTTTGGCCGGCCCTCCCTGGGCCGGCTTTTTTTGTTCTTTAACCTTGATAAATGGGAGCTCAGAAAGTAATCTTTACCAGGGTTGTTATATTTAAAAATTTAAATATACCCATAGAGGAGCTTGAAGGAGGAATGTTCGTGGCCCCTTACGACATGCCACCATGGAGACCACCTAGTGAGGCTTATAGTGTGCTTATCAGGGTGACCAGGGGGTGCCCGTGGAACCGGTGTGCCTTTTGTGCCATGTACAAGGATATCAAGTTCCAGGTCAAAAGCCTGGAGGAGATAGAGAGAGACCTAGAGGCAGCCCTTCAGGTATACGGCCCAGAGGCGTCCACCGTCTTTATAGGGGACTCCGACAGCTTGGTTACCAAAGTGGATTTTATAGTGGAGGTGCTTGCCCTCATCAAAAGGTATTTCCCTACCCTGAGTCGCATAACCAGCTACACCAGAGGCAGGACTCTGGCCAACAGGTCCCTTGAGGATCTGGAGCGATTAAGGGGAGCTGGGTTAGATCGTCTCCACGTGGGTCTCGAGACGGGTGACTCTTGGCTTTTGAAGTACATCCGGAAGGGACTCACGCCTGAGGAGATGATGAGAGGAGGAGAAAAGGCGATAAAAGCGGGTTTCCAGTTGTCCCTTTATGTTCTTTTGGGGATTGGTGGTGAAGACAGGTGGGAAGAGCATGCTCTGGGGACGGCTCGGGTGCTCAATCGAGTGTCTCCCCATTTCATCCGCCTTAGGACCTTCATTCCCATACCGGGAACTCTCATGTACGAGCGGATACAGAGGGGCGAATTTGTACTTGCTCCTCCTTTGACGGTTTTAAAGGAAACTCGTCTAATGTTGGAAAACTTGGATTGTACGTCCATGTTTTTGTCAGATCATATCTCCAATTATGCTTATATAGAGGGAAGATTACCTCACGACAAAGAGGAAATGCTGAGAGATCTGGACAGGATCATTGCCCAGCTAGAAGCATCTCCCCATCTCTTAAAAGTGCTTAGAGACAGGCATAAAAGTGCACATCTGTGAGCACAAAATCAAAGCATAAAGCGCAACAAAATCGTGATCTAACTTTCACAAAAAGATCCAAACCCGCTCTTAGGAGTCTACTATCTCACTAACACTTCCATAAAAGAAGGTATTGTGCAAGGTGTTTGTAGGTCTTATTATTTAAAAGGCGGTATTAAAGAATTCTAAAGAGAGGAGATGGAGCTATGGCAACCACTGTGAAGCAGTTATTGGATTTAAAAGGTAGAAATGTTTGGTGGGTCACGCCTGAGACCGTGGTGTATGATGCTTTGAAGCTCATGGCAGACAAAGATATAGGAGCTGTGCTGGTGTTGAAGGATGGCAAACTAGTTGGCATCTTCTCTGAGAGGGACTATGCCCGTAAAGTGATCTTGAAGGGTAAGTCTTCTAAAGAGACCACGGTGGGTGAGCTTATGTCCAAGAAAGTTTTTTATGTATCCCCTGATCAGACTCTGGAAGAGTGCATGGCCCTTATGACGGAGGAACATATTCGACATCTACCCGTCCTGGAGAACGGGGAACTGGTGGGTATTGTCACCATAGGAGACGTAGTGCATGGGATTATAAAGGACCAGAAGTTCACTATCGAAGAGCTCCAGAGATATATCATCGGCGGCTAGAACGCTTCCTTTTGAGGGACCTTTCTCACTTGATGGAGGAAGGTCCCTTTCACTTCTTCCGATACCATCCTCTCCTCATTACCTACTTCGTGCCTCTCTTGATTCTCTCAAGTGGCTGCTGAACGGGCTCTCCACTTACAAGTTTAAGTTCAGCTCTCGCTGGGGGAAGGTTCCTCTGATCAGAGGCTTGCCTTTTAGCAGTAGAAAAGGGCCACTCTTTCTCAGATTAATTCCGGCCTTTTCTATGTGTAGTGGGGACAGCTCTCCCCTACTCCTCAGAGTGACAAGGCGCCGAGCTAGCTTGGGCCCGATTCCTGGGACCCTAAGGAGCTGGTGGTAGGTGGCCCTATCCAGATCTATAGGGAAAAAGTGGGGATGGGTACGAGCCCAATAGGTTTTGGGGTCTACCTGTTGGGGTAGGTCTCCTCTCTCGTCCACCAGTTCTTCGGCTGAAAAGCCGTAGCATCTTACGAGGAACTCGCCTTGATAAAGGCGAAGCTGGCGCGTCCGGGACCCTGGAGGGCGATCCTCAAAAGGCGTACCGGGCACGGGGCGAAAGGCTTGAAAGTAAGCCCTTCTTAAACCGTAACGATTTTTCAGGCTCTCCACGGCTCTGAGGAGATGGAAATCCCTCTCCCTCCCTATGCCTACCACGAACTGAGTGGTGAAGTGGTCTCTGATCAAAGGAATCAGAGGAAGGATCTGGGATCTGAGGCTTTTGGAGGGGGCTAGAGATTGGAGGGAGCTTTCCAAAAGGGCCTCAAGATTGATAGAGACTCTGGAGGCCACCTTGAGGGCTTTCTTGACCAACTCTGGGGAGGTGCCAGGCAGGATCTTGAGATGTATATACCCTTTGAACCCCTCCCTCTTTCTGAGCCTCTGGGCTACTTCTACCATTCTCTCCATGGTGTCGTCTGGGTGGGACGGAATGGCCGAAGAGAGGAAGAGGCCTTGGACCAGCCCTTTTTCGAATAGCCGGAGGAATAGGTCCACCAGCTCCTCCACTCGGAAGGAGTAGCGGGGTCCATCCACCAAAGAGGAAAGGGCACAGTAGCGACAGTCCCTGGAGCACTGATTGGTGAAGAGGGTTTTGAGTAGAGATACCCTGCCTCCCGATGACCAAGCAAAGTAGACGCCCGGCAGTTTCCCTCTCAAACTCTCTACAGAAGGAGGGGCACATACGTCGTAGCTGGAGGCCATGCCTAAAACCTCCAGTTTCTCCAGAGAGGAGGCTTTGGAAGTGATGAGAAGTGCCATGTCGTCCCCTAAAGTCTGGCGAAGTTCTCCAGAATTTTGAGCCCTAAGCGTTGGCTTTTCTCGGGGTGGAACTGGGTAGCAAAGATGTTGGCTTTCCACGCCATGGAAGCATACTCCACGCCATACGTGGTGCTGGTGGCCACCACTGAAAGATCATAAGGCACTACATAGTAAGAGTGGACAAAGTAAAAGTAGCTTTTCTCTTCTATACCGTGGAGCAGGGGGCAGTCTTGGCGCCATATTTCCAGGGTGTTCCAGCCCATGTGGGGTACCTTGAGACTTTGAGGGAAGCGCACCACCCGTCCAGGTATTACGTCCAGCCCTCGGGACACGCCGAACTCTTCACTTTCGGTAAAGAGAAGCTGCAGTCCCAGGCAGATACCCAGAAAGGGGCGCTCTGACGACAGAAACTCCATGATGGGTTCTATCAGGCGGAATTTTTTCAGGTTCTCCATACAGTCGGCGAAGGCCCCTACTCCAGGTAAAACCATCTTATCGGCCTTGGCGATGAGTTTAGGGTCCCTGGTGACTACGGCTCTGGCGCCCACGTGTTCCAGAGCTTTTTGGACGCTGCGCAGGTTTCCCCTTTCGTAGTCCACCACCGCGATCACGGGCTAGAGAACCCCCTTAGTGGATGGTACAGATCCCCGGGTGTCTACCACCTTTGTGGCTCGGTCAAGGGCTTTTGCAAAGGCCTTGAAAAGGGCTTCTATAGCGTGGTGGGTATTGGTGCCATCTAAGAGTCGAAGGTGGAGGGTGAATTTCCCCCCTCGGACCAGTCCGTAAAAGAATTCCCGGACCAACTCCGTGTCGAAGTCCCCCACCTTTGTGGCAGTGAAAGAGGCTGTAAAGGAGAGGTGCTCCCTACCCGACAGGTCCAGAGCTGCTAGGGCCAGGGCTTCATCCATGGGAACTAGGGCCTCACCAAAACGCGCTATGCCCTTCTTGTCTCCCAGTGCTTCATCCAGGGCTTGCCCCAGGACTATGCCCGTATCCTCCACCAGGTGGTGGAAGTCCACTTCTACATCCCCTTTGGCTTCCACTTCCAGGTCCATTTTGGAGTGGCGGGCCAGGGTGTTGAGCATGTGGTTGAAGAAGCCCACAGGAGTGACTATCTTGGCTTCTCCCCTCCCCTCCAGCTCTATGGCTACGGCGATGTTCGTCTCCTCAGTTCTCCTCGTCACATGAGCTTTACGACCCACCCTTCTCCTCCAGTTTGGCAGATATATCGGCTAGCCTCCTCTCCAGTCGTCGGATGTCTTCTTTGGTAGCCAACCCTGCCAGCTCCGCCAGTCTTTTGAGGTTCTTCTCCAGCCTGGCCTCGAAGCTTTTGACCCCTTCCCTGTCCTTTAAGTCACGGAGGTAACTCTTTCCCTCTTCTTCCTTTTCTGCTCCCTTCTTGACCAGTTGGTCTACCCTCTTTCTGGTTTCCTCCTCAAATGTGGCCAAGAGGCCCAAGCCTAGGAGGAAAGCCTCTCTGAAGCCAAATCCCTCTTCTCTATCTCCTTGGGTGGTCATTTCTATACCTCCATTTACTTATTCCCCTTTTCCCCCTATAAGTTAAGCCATCATGGAAAGCAAGGCAAAGACCAGATACCTGGCCGTTCTCGTTTTGGTGGTAATTTCTGTTGGGATTATAGCGCCCAATCTGGGGCAGATCTCTTTTTGGGACCCCGACGAGGCCCGATACGCCGAATGCGCCAGGAACGCTATTAAACACGGTCACTGGATTATCCCATATTACAATGGCCACCCTAGAATAGTTAAGCCTCCCCTGATGGTGTGGTTGGTTTCCATCTCGAGCTTGGTGGTTGGAAAGGGGAAAGTGTCAGAACTCACCTCTCGCCTCCCCTCTCTTCTGGCAGGTGTGGGAACCGTGGTGGTCACCTTTCTGCTGGCTCTGGCTATGCTGACTTCCGAGACTCTGGCTTTCCTGGCGGCCTTCATCCTGTCCACCACTTTTCTGTTTTATAAACAGGCCCGCTTCGCCATCACTGACATGGTACTTCTTTCATTTATCACCTTGGCTTGCTACGCCTTCTATAAGGCCATCACGAAGGAACAACGGGTGTATGTATGGCTTATGTACACCGCTCTGGCCCTGGCCACCATGGACAAAGGGCCTGCTGTGGGTTTGGTCCTTCCCGGTCTCATCTTTTTAGTTTACTTATGGAGCCAAGGGAGCTTGGAGAAGTTAAAGTTCCTCTTTTACCCTCCTGCCATCCTCCTATATTTGGTTATAGTACTGCCTTGGCCCCTTCTGTTGGGTAAAAAGTATCTCAAGAAGTTCCTATGGGAGAACAACGTCCTGCGTTTTGCGGGTAATCCAAGCTGGAGGACTCCGTTTTGGTTCTACATGGTGAACTTCCCCACCCATTTCACCCCCTGGATGGCCTTCTTACCCATGGTAGCTGTGGCCATGAAGAAGGCTAGAGAGGATTTGGGAAAGATTGCCTTACCCTTGGCGTGGTTTGCTGTGACTTTTGTTATCTTTTCCGTCTCTGACACCAAGAGATCCAGCTACATCCTGCCTCTGTACCCGGCAGCAGCCATCATCACAGCTTGGGCCATAGGTAAAGGGCTGGAGATGAAAAAGGAATTGACGGGAGCATGGAGGCTCTCTCTAGGATTTTTCGTAGGTGTGGTGATGGCATACGCTTTGGGATTGGTGGTCATGTTCTGCCGCTATGTACCCCTATTTACCCCTACGGCTACTGCTGCTTTAGGCCTGGCCCTCATCATGGCCACTTTTATAGCTTTCACTGCCAAGCTAAAGAACTTTCAGGAAGGCCTTCTGCTGGCAGGGGCCAGTGCCTTAGTTTTGGCATTGGGCTACACAGCATTCTATCAACCCCTTTTCGACAGGTACTATCGCTCCCCTAAGCCCTACTGCTTGGACATAAAAGCCAGGGTGGGCACCTACCCTCTCTATCACTACGGTTCCATAAGGGCACATGACATCTTTTACACTGCAAAGGGGATCATACCCTCTTTGCCCAGGGGTGGAGGACCCCAGGGCACTTTCTTTGTCATGACCCGTGCTAAGAAACTAGAGTCTTTGAGGAAACTTTACCCCTATCTGAGGGTGGTAAAAAGGTATCCTTTCAGGGACAGGGAGATCATTTTGATGAAAGGAGAGGGGAAGAAAGGTGAAGAGACTCTCCGTGATAATTCCCACCTTTAATCGCCTTAGAACCATGAAGGTTATCTTGAAAGCTTTGGAGGCTCAGAGTCTACCCCTGGAGGAATTCGAGGTCATCACCGTGGACGACGGGTCCAAGGACGGCACCCTGGAGATGCTCCAGAGGTACCAAGGTCCTCTAACTCTAAAGGTAGATTCCACGGGGTTGCCCGCTGACGTATACGGCACTCCCAGAGCTATGAATCAGGGCATAAGGCTATCCGAAGGCGAGTATCTGGTCTTCTTGGACTCCGACATGGTGCCCAGACGCGATGCCTTGGAGAGACTCCTAGCGGCTCATGAGAAGTGGGGGAGAATGGGAAAGAGCGTAGCTATCAGGGCATGGTGGAGCCGTCGGCGCCATCCTTTGAAGATGTGGCTGAAGGGTACCTCTCTGTCTCGCTATTCGCCTGAAAGGACCCTGAAAAAGGATAAGAAGTTTCAGAAGCTCTATCGTCGCAGGGAAGGACTCCGTCCCCAAGATGCTCCCATAGCCTTCTTTTCCGTAAAGAGAGAGTTAGCGGTGCGAGTGGATGGTTTTCCAGAGCATATCCAGTGCTACGGTATAGACTACCATTTTCAGGAAAGGCTGGTGGAGCTGGCCGGGGTCAGAATCGTTTTTGAGCCTGCTGTTTATGCCATTCACGGTCCTCTGTCGGGAGACATCCAAGCCGATGCCTACCGATGGACCAAAAGGTTTAAGAACCGATATCTTCAGGAGAGCTGGAAGGGACTTTCGTCTTCAAGAGACGGTGGTAAGAAGTGATAAGATTTCTTTTGGTCCTGGAGAGGTTAAACCTCTCTGCCCTTCTCTTGGCCATTTTCTCTGATCTTTTAGCTAAAGCCCTATTAAGAAGAAGGGTGGCAAGGGCTTGGGCCAAGGCATCGGGGTCTCCCGCAGGAACCAAGAGACCTTCCCTGCCTTCTTCCACCACTTCCCGATTTTGGGGTATGGAGCTAGCCACCATGGGAAGTCCCAGGGCGCCGTACTCTAATAGGGTGTTGGGAAAGCCCTCGTTCTCCGAGGGTAAAACCCCTATAGCAAACCTTTCTGCTTCCCCCTCTACTTCCAGGACAGAGCCGGTGAAGACCACTTTCCCTTCTAGCGCTAGCTCCTTGGCCAACTCTCTGTAGCGTTCTTCCCGTTCCCCTCCTCCCACTAACTTGAATTTTACGGTTGGGAAAATAGAGACCAGTCGGGCTGCTGCATGGAGGAAGGTGTCCACCCTTTTGTGTCTCACCATGCGGGCCACCATACCTACAAGCCATGGATCCCGAGATTTCAAAGGGATTCTGCCTCCTTTGACCCCGTTGTAGACCACCATCATCCGATGAGGAGGTATGCCCAGCTCTCG
>QMPS01000014.1 GCA_003648675.1 Aquificota bacterium | reverse complement strand
TGCGAAACCCAGAATGCGGCTCATAAGGGTGAAGGAGCTGATAATCAGGGTGGCTCCCGCCACGCCCTTTTTGTGATCCTGGGCCATTTTATTCCCCGTGATCTGTGGTTCCCTTCTCCCACCACGAGAAGAGGGCGTTGCCTGCCCACCAGGAGATAAGGGCCAGCAAAATGCCCGCTATGATGTCTATCACATAATGGTAGCGATGGTACACTGTGGAAAGGATAAGACCGGAAACCAGGACTAGATATATCCAGTAGAGCCGTTTACTGAACCGGCTGGCCAGGAAGAGGCAAACCATAGCCACAGCGGTGTGGCCGCTGGGGAAGCAATCATGGGGTGTAGGCTCTAAGAAGTTTAGCAGGGCTTTGAGTTGGTCCGTGAGGAAGACCCCTTTGAGGGGTATGTCATGGGGCAGTGTGAAGCGGGGTCCTATGGCGGGGACCACCAGGTAGCCCAGATAAGAGAGGTAAAAGGCTATGAGGATGATCGTGGTCGATATCCTGAACCCGCGGTAGTTCTTTTTCTTGTAAAGAGTCAATCCCAGGATAATGGGTATGAAAAAGTAAGACATATAAGCCCACTGCAGATATTCAGTGAGCCAGGGGTTGATCCACTTTTGGAGCCATTGGGTGGGGTTTACGCCGAAAAGCATGTGGTCTATGTGTATGAGAAGGGGATCGTAGTTGTTGGGGTTTATTCCGTGGATTACCCCCTTGAGGTTCATGAAGTTTAGAGGGACCACTATGATGACGTACCAGTGGCGCAGGTGGAAGGAAAAGGAGTCTTTTTTGCTTGCTGTGGTCCATGGGATTAGAAAGCATATCAAGGCGGTTAGAAGGTCTATGAAGGTGTGGATAACCCAGTTGGGTATCTTCTCTCGGTGAGAGACGGTGAGGAGGGCCATGATTCCGCAAAAGGCTATGGTTAGGAGATCCTCTATGCGAACCTTCTCTTTCATCAAGGGCCCATCTTTACGTCTCCTGAGCTTTCGGGTCAAGAAAAGAAGAGGGTTTTTATTCTTGAAAAGTCCCTGGGGATATGCTTAAAGAGGGAAAGAAGAGGGAAAAGGGAGGTGCCGGTGGGTCTGCTAAGGAAGTTGCGCGCCAGAAGCTATTCTCTCCTGCTCTTCTCCCGATATGAAAAGAAAAAAGAGATCAGCTTTACCCTTCTTACCCCTTTTGTCCTCTTTATCATCTTTTTTCTTCTGTTGGCTGCCAATACCCTCCTCATCAAGGACTATCTCCAGAAGAGGGCCAGGGCATCCCAGGCTGACCGGTTTGAGGAAGAGCTGGCTCAGTATCAGTTGGAGTTTCGCAAACTGGCCGCTGAGTTGAAGGAGATGGAAGATAGGATGGTGCGGCTTCAGATCATGGACGCCAGGATCAGAAAGCTGGCCCATCTGGACTCGGGGAACAAGGTCCTGGCTTTAGGAGGTCCTGAGGAGTTTTCCTTAAGGAAGAGAATGAGAGGCCTCCGGGAGAACACCCAAAGACTCATCATGGAGGTCAAGAGGGACCTCTTCAGGGTGAGGAGGGTGGCTGCCGAGCAAGAGGAGAGCTTTCACGTCTTGGAAGAGTTTCTCAGAAGTCGGGAAGCCCTTTTGGCCCATACCCCTCTGGGTTTTCCTGTGAGAGGTTGGATCACATCCCCTTACGGTTATAGAAGGAGTCCTTTCACGGGTAGAAGGGAATTTCACGAGGGCATTGATATCGCGGCTCCTGTGGGGGCTTCCATCAGGGCAGCTGCTGACGGTGTTGTTGTCTTTGTGGGGATTAATGGCGGCTACGGCAAGATGGTGGTAGTGGATCACGGTTATGGCTATTCTACGGCCTATGGCCACTGTCGCAAAATCCTGGTGAGGGTGGGGCAGAAGGTGAAGAGGGGGCAGGTGATAGCCACCGTGGGCAACACGGGAAGGAGTACCGCACCTCACCTCCATTACGAAGTGAGGGTGGGAAAGGTGGCCGTCAACCCCTACTATTACATGAAACTGGGGCGTACCTTTCTTGCCTATAGAAATTGATGTCCCGGGTTTTGGCTCTTTAAAGATTTCCCATCTGGTGTGCGACTACAATGGGACTCTGGCCTGCGACGGGAGGCTTTTGCAGGGGGTGGGGGAGGTCTTGGAGAGGCTTTCCCGGTTTCTGACTATTCATGTGGTGACAGCTGATACTTTCGGAAGGGCTTCTAAAGAACTGGAAGGATTACCACTTAGGTTAACCATTCTTGGGAATCGCCATGAGAGGGAGGCCAAGGCCCGTCTGGTTTCCTCTTTGGAAGGTGGGGTTGTGGCTATAGGCAATGGGGCCAACGACCTTTCTATGATGGAGGCTGCCGATTTGGCAATAGCTGTTATGGAGTGTGAGGGGCTTTATGCTCCTTTACTCTCCAAGTGCCACATAGTGGTGAGGAGGGCTTTGGACGCCCTGGGGCTGTTGCTGGAACCTGCCAGGATAAAGGCCACCCTTAGGTTTTAGTGGATGACGACCCCTGCGTAGCCCACCACTTGGGAGTAGTCCCCGGTAACATCCCCGGAAGTCATGTAGTTTATAAGCCTGGCTTCTTCTGCTCCCAGTAGGAGGGAGGCCACCAAGGCGGCCACCGTGGGCATGACACCACACATGCTGATGTTTTCCTGGATCACTCTCTGGTAAAGGGCTTGGGGATCTAGGTCCAGAATGGCTTCAATGGCAGCTTGGTCCTTCTTCGCTGCTACTTCCTGAGGTTCGTAGTGACTCATGTCGGTGCTGGAGATTATGAGAGTTTCCCCGTTTTTCAAGGTTTTTGCCAGGGCCTGACCGATCTCTTGGGCCATTTCGAAGGAGGTTCCCATGAGGACAATGGGTACTATTCTGATGTCCGGTCTGAAGTACTGAAGGAAGGGGAGTTGTACCTCCAAGGAGTGCTCTGCTGAGTGGGCTTGGGCGTCTTCCTTCAGAAACTGGGAGTTTTCCAGGATTTCCAAGGCTAACTCTTCGTCTACTTTCACTTCCCCTAGGGGTGTGATCCAGGCTCCCTGGGTCATGATTGAGGCTCTGGCCCCCATGCCCGTGTGGTTTGGTCCTAAAAGCACAACCTTTTGTGGTATTTGAAGGTGAGAATAAACGGCTCCTGCCACAGATCCCGAGTACACATACCCTGCATGGGGAGAGACTGCAGCGATGGCTTTGATCTTTTGGGCCCTGGGCAGTATGTACTGTTCTATCTGCTCTCTGAGCCTTAGAGGATCCCGGGGGTAGAAATAGCCTGCAACCGCCGGTTTTCTGATCATTCTTCTCCTCCCAATATACTTCTCCACCTAGTGAAGAATTTATTCTTTAACTCCGGCGGTGCAAATTTGATGGCTGTTTTTGTGAGGTACTGGGTCCCTCTGGCCAGGGGAGATTTCTCTACTATTTTGCCTCCCCAGGAAGTGAAAGTGACCAGTAAGATGACGATGAAGGCGTTAATGAGAAAAGCTTTCAGAAGGCCGAATGCCCCTCCCAACATTCGGTCTACAACGTTCAGCTCGCCTATGACCAAGAGTTTGCGGAAGACCACTCCAAGGACGCCCATGGCGAGGACCACTATGGCCAGAATGAAGAAGAATGAGAAGATGTTGACTAGGGCAGGGAATGAGGGGAACCACTGTAGGGCCCATTTTGCCAGGGGTGCGTAATAGTAGGCTGCTAGGTAGATGCCGGCTACAAAGCCTATCAGAGAAAGGATCTCCCGGAATAGCCCTCTATATGTGCCCAAGGATACGAAGAAAAGGATAATGAAGGCCATTGCCACGTCTAGGGGGGTTACTCCCATAATTTTACCTCCCCGTTAGAAGAAGATAAACTTCTTTCTCTTCTTCCCTTTTTTCAGGGCTTCCAAGGCGTCTTCTGCCTTGTCCACATCTCCCCACATACCGTACTCTTTCACCACCTTCCGGTAGCATTCCATGGCCTTCTCTTTCTCTCCCAGCTCTTCATAGGTTTTCCCTAACCAGTACAAAGCTTCTGCTGCCACCTCTCCGTTTTTCACCTGGTTGTAGGCCGATAGGAATCGGAGCTTGGCCGCTTTGTACTCCTTCACTTTATAATAGAACTTGCCCACGTATATGTCGTGTTGGGCGAGTCTTTCCCTGCACTCTTTGAGGATTTGACTACCCCTCAGGGCCCAAGGACTGGTGGGATAAATCCTGATGAGCTTTTCGAAGGCCCTTATAGCCTTTTCTGTGTAGCTTTGATCCCTGTCTGGTGGGAGCATGAGTTTGTAGTAACACATACCGAGTTTGTACTGGACGTAGTCGGAGTTGGGGCTTAAGGGATGGAGCTCTAGGTAGTACTGATAAGCCTGGGCGGCTTCTTCGTAATCTCCATCTCGGTAGTAAGCCTCGGCCAGCCCTAGACGGGCTGTTCTGGAGAATTCGCTTTCTGGAGAGGATTCGAGGAGCTTCTTGAACCGCTCTTTGGCTGTGCCGAACTTTCTGCTGAAGAGGGCTTGTTCTCCACTTTTGTAGAGCTCTTCTGGAGATTCGGTTGGGTTCCCTTTCTTTTTGCCCCAGAAGAGGCATCCAGAAAGGAAGGGAAGGATGAGGAGTAAGACTACGAGTCTCTTCATATTCTGAGTCTCCTTTTCCATTCTTCTTCAAAGAAGCGCTCGTATAGGGCTTTCCATTCCCCGCTCCCTTCGGCTATGGGTTTAGACATTCTGCTAATCTTTGCCCTTACTTCTTGATCTATAGTTTCTAGAACCCTCAACTCATCAGAGAAGGTTTTAGTTAGCCGGCTTCTAAGTTTTTCTGGATCCGTCAGGGTGAGGCCTTCCTTTTCCATCTCTTCCATCATCTTTGCCACAAGATGGAAGATCCGTTCCCTGCTGAAGCTCATAGCACCAGCCCCCTTTCCCTGGCCAGTTTTTCTTTTACACGCTGGAACATTTTGTGGTAGCTGATGTGGTGGGCTTCTATATCTTTTACGTGGGCCTTCAGGAGGCGGTGAACCTCCTCGTCAATGGCTTTTTCCTTTTCCACGTCATTCTTGATTACTTTGAAGATTACCTTACCCACCTTCTCTTCTAAGGGGTCTTTGCCCTGGATTAACCCTTCTCTCACCACTCTCCTCGCCAAAATCTTGGCTATCTGCTCGATGTGTTCGTCCTTTAACTTCATCCTCACCTCCCGAGGAGTTCAACCTTAGTTCCTGGAGTCCCCCTTTTCAAGGTGATCTCCGTGCCCTTGAAGAACTCTTCCTTATCCTATATGGGAAAAAGGCTTATCCATCAACCTCAGGGGGTTGAGTCATTAAACTGGTGGTGGCTACCAGGAATCCCGGCAAGATTCGTGAGCTTAGATCCCTTTTGGAAGGGCTGGGTTATGAAATTCTCTCCCTGGACCATTACCCTTCTATTCCTCCTGTGGAGGAGAAGGGGGAGACCTTCGAGGAGAATGCCTTGGAGAAGGCTCGAGCGGCAGCCCGCTTCACGGGGGAGATGGCTTTGGCCGATGATTCGGGGCTGGAGGTGGATGCCTTGGGGGGAGCCCCTGGAGTGAGATCGGCCAGGTTTGGAGGTGAGGACCTCTCCGATGCCCAGAGGAATAGGCTTTTGTTGGAGAGGCTTAAGGGTGTTCCTATGGAGGAGAGGAGGGCCAGGTTCCGTTGCGTGATTGCCCTGGTCACTCCTAGGGGAGAGGAGTATGTTGTGGAGGGTGCGTGTGAAGGGTATATTGCTATGGAGCCAGAAGGCGGACATGGCTTCGGCTACGATCCGATCTTTTACCTTCCTTCTTATGGCAGGACCATGGCCCAGATCCCTCCCGAAGAGAAGAACAAGATAAGCCACCGGGCTAGGGCTCTGGCCAAGATAAGGGTTATCCTCGAGAAGTTGGCAGGTGGGGGATCATGAGTACGCTTAGGCCTTTGCTTTTGGGTGTGGCTGCACTGGCTCTGCTGAGCATCAGCGTGTCTGCAGGTTCTATCCCCTTGGTGAGTTCTGTGGGTGAGGCTAGGCTTGTTTTGGAAGGGAGTGATAGGGCAGCGGCCTTCAAGAAGGCGGTGAAGGAGGCTTTGGTGGATGCTGTGAAAAAGGAGGCGGCTCTTTTGGTGGACAACCCCGAAGATCTTGGGGCCTTCGAGGGAGAGATAAAGGAGAGGGTGAAGGACTTTGTGGTGAAGTACGAGGTGATGGAGGCCACCTTTCTCCTCCCTGAGGAAGGGGCGGATGAGTCCCGGGACGGGATAGGAGAGTATGGGGTGTGGGAGGTGAAGGTGAAAGCCTATATCGACTCGGATCTCCTTCAAAGATCGATCATAAAGAGTCCCGTAGAGGGAGGCTAGTCAGGTGGTTGTCACTGTTCCTAATCTGCTAACTTTGTTGAGGCTTTGTTCCGTTCCCTTTCTCATCACAGCCCTGATTTACAAGAGGGTGGGATTGGCTATAGCCATCTTTATTTTTGCTTCGGTGACAGATGTGTTGGATGGCTATATAGCGAGACGCTACCATCAGCGGAGCTATCTGGGAACCCTTCTGGACCCTTTAGCCGATAAGGTTCTGCTGGATGGGGCTTTCATCACTATGGCTCTTATGCGTTATTCGCCTCCCTGGCTGGCTGTGACGGTGGTGTCCAGGGATCTTCTGCTGGTGGGAGGCGTAGTGCTGGCTGCTGTCTTCTTTGGGGGGGTGGTGGAAGTGAGACCCACTGTTTTGGGTAAGGCCACCACCTTTTTCCAGGTGGTGACGGTTTTCGCGACCCTTTTGGTTCACAGGTTAAATCTGTCCACAGACCACTTCCTTGGTGTCTTGGAGGTGGCTACCTTCCTGGTGACCTTGGCTTCGGGGTTGGACTATATTTATCGCGGGATAAAGGCTCTGTCCGAGGAATTCTGATGGAAGGAGTGCTTGTGGAGAAGGTCCTGCCCCGTTCTATCGCTCATGAGGTGGGCTTGGAGGAGGGGGACAGGATTCTGGAAGTGAATGGGAGAGGGCTCAGAGACCTCCTAGATTTCCGTTTCTACACTTCAGGGGAGGAATTGGTGGTTCTTCTGGTGGAGAAGGGGAAGGGAGAGCGTTGGGAAGTGGAGATTGAGAAAGACCCTGAGGAGGATTTGGGTCTGGTCCTGGAAGGCATAAAGCCCCGGCATTGTGGGTGTAAATGCATATTCTGCTTCATGGACCAGATGCCCCCTGGCATGAGGTCTTCCCTTTATTTCAAGGATGATGACTTCCGTCTTTCCTTTCTTTATGGCAACTATATCACCCTCACCAACTTCACCAGGGAAGACTGGGAGAGGCTTGAGGAGCAGCGTTTGTCTCCCCTTTACGTTTCCATCCATGCCACGGATCCCCGAGTGAGGGCTTTCATGATGGGGAATCCTCGGGCGGCTCGGGGCTATGAGGAACTCAGAAGGCTGGTGGCTCTGGGGATAAAGGTCCACGTCCAGGTGGTCCTTTGCCCTGGGATAAATGATGGGCCTATATTTGAGAGGACTTTGGATGATCTGTTGGTCCTCTATCCTGGGGTAGCCTCCGTGGCTTTGGTGCCCGTTGGACTTACCAGGTATAGGGAGGGTCTGTATCCTTTGGTGTCTGTGGGGGGCGAGTATGCCAGGGCCGTGGTGGACATGGGCCATACCTTCCGGGAGAGGGCTAGGGCTTTGGTGGGTGACCCCTTCCTTTATCTGGCTGACGAGTGGTACATAGCGGCTGATCTCCCTTTGCCCCCTCTGGATTATTACGGTGATCTGGCCCAGCTTGAGGACGGTGTGGGGATGGTTTCTCTATTTATGGAGGAATGGAGGGAGTCAGTGTATCCCGGGGTGGGAAGCTGTGAAAATCCTACACTGTTGGTGACAGGAGAGGCTTTTGCTCCCTTCCTGAAGAGCTGCATTCGCTCTTCACCCTGGGCCTCCTGTGTGAGGGTTCTCGAAGTAAAGAATAGGTTTTTTGGTTCTCAGGTGACCGTGGCGGGACTCTTAACAGCCAGGGATGTTTTGGATGCTCTTGTGAAGGCGCCTGAAGGAGAGGTTTTCATCCCTTCCGTTATGCTCAACGAGGAGGGGAGGTTTTTGGATGACCTCACACCTCAGGATGTGGCTCACCTCTCAGGGAGAAAGGTGAAGGTTGTGGACCCTCACCCTGCAGCTTTGGTTAGGGAGCTCTCTTCTTCGCCCCGGAAAGTGGCAGAACTTCTAGATTAGTTCCCCAACAAAGCTGCTGATCTTTTTCCCGATCTCGTATCCCAATCGTTGTGACAACTCTTGCCCTGCTTCTAAGGCTACAGGGATGAGTACACTTTCCAGGCGATCTGGTGTAAAACGAGTAATGGGCCCCGATATAGAGAGTCCACCTATCACTCTCAGGGTGTAGTTGAAGATGGGCACACCCACACACCTTACTCCTTCTTCTTGCTCCTCCATGTCCAGGGCGTACCCCCTTTCCCTGACCTCTTCTAGGTGTTTGAAGAGTCTGGTCCTGGTAGAGATAGTATTGGGAGTGAAGACGGGAAGGTCTTCTTCGGGATATAGGGCTTCTAGCTCTTCCTGGGGCATGTGGGCCAGGATGGCTTTACCCAGGGCGGTTGAATGAGGGTAGAAGCGGGTGCCCACCCTAGAGACCACCCTTACTGATTGGGTGGTTTCCTCAGACATAAGGTAGACCGCAAATCCACCCCTCATATCTCCCACATAGGTGGTTTCATTGCACTGCTCCTTCACCTTCTCCAAAATGGGGCGGGCTTGTTTCAGCAGGTGAAGCTGTTTTGTGTACACCTGGCTCAACTCAAAGACCTTGAGCCCTAGTCTATAGTTGCCGGAGATTTTGGACTGTTCCACGTATCCTCGGTACTCTAGGGTGGCCAGGAGCCTCTGGACGTTGTTTTTATGGAGTCCCAACCGTCTTGCCAATTCGGTGATTCCTAGTTCGTCTTCCTCTATGGAAAAGCACTCCATGATGTCGCAGGCGTTGGATACGGATTGTATGAGGTAGTCAGATTTGGCCCTTTTTCCCATGGTCTTCTCCTTCCAAACGTTATTTATTTTTATGCCTTGATACAGGGTTTGCTCTCTGGGTGTCAAGGCCCTTTTTTTCAATCTCCCATGCTCTGGAGTACTTGACCATGACGTAATACGCGGAGAGGAGGGCAATGATAAGTCCAGGGAAACCATCTAGAAAACCCAGTTTCATAAAATAGAGCTTGATGAAATCTCCCAAAGGCCTCAGGGTGACGTGGTGCCATTTTACTGGACTCCCTTTTTTCGCTATATCCATAGCGGCCCATCGGGTGTAGCGTTCCATTTTTCTGAAATACTGGTCCAGGCTTCTGTAGGAGTAGTGGATTAGAGGGTGTCTCAAGTGGCCCACGGAACCCTCCACAATGACATCGGCGTGGACTTCTTTGTCTTCGTATCGCCCCTTATCCCTCATGAAGAGGCGGATGTTTCTGTCTTCTTTTGGGCTCCACCCCCCATGGCGTAGAGGATGGCCCAGAAAGTGGTTGAGACGACCAATGGAGTATCCCTGGTGTTTGGGAGCCTCTAGAACCCTTTGAATCTCTTTTTTGAGCTCTGGTGTCACCCTCTCATCAGCGTCCACAATCATCACCCAGGGATGGGTAGCCTGAGGTATGGCCCAATTCTTCTGGGTGGCAGAGTTGATATATTCGTGCTCCAGGATGCGGTCTGCTAGACTCTGGGCGATTTCGAGGGTGGCGTCGGTGCTCCCCGAGTCCACTACAATGATTTCGTCGGCCCAGGCAACGCTTTCCAGACAGGCCTGGAGGTTTTCCTCTTCATTGAGGGTGGGTACTATCACTGTCAGTTTCTCCCGCATGGGGTGGTCTTATATCATCCTCTGCTTGCCAATTCCACCAGGGGGATATGGACTTGGAAGAAGATTGTTTTCACGAAATTGCTACCCACTCATCTTGTATTGCCAGAGGCTTAGGGTTTGGGAGGGCTGAAAGGTGTCTCCGACCTGCCATTTTTTTTGTTGACAACCCCTTTCGTGTGTGTTCCACTGCAGTCAGCTTTAGGGAGAAAGGAGAGTTTTTGGAACACCGGAAGTACATTTCTTCTGATTCCCCCCTAAAAACTATCTGGGTAGGGTGGGGTCTGTACCAAAGCAAGGAGGAGAAAGTAGCATGAAGTACACAGGAACAGTAAAGTGGTTCAATGACAGCAAGGGTTATGGGTTTATCACCCGGGACGATACAGGCACTGATGTGTTTGTGCACTACACGGCTATCCAGGAGGATGGTTTCCGCTCTCTCACAG
>QMPS01000013.1 GCA_003648675.1 Aquificota bacterium | reverse complement strand
TCCCTGAGGAGACGTTCCACGGGAAAGACCTGAGTATAGCCTATGCCCCCCAGGATCTGCATGGCATGGTTCACCACCCTCCAAGCCATTTCTGTAGAGAACCTCTTAGCTTCAGAAACCAGTCGCCTAGCGTCCTGACCACTGTCGGCCATTTTAGCCGCCAGATAGACCAATCCCCGGGCAGCGTCCAGGTCCATCATTGCATCAGCCACCTTGAAACTCACCCCTTGAAACTCCCGGATGGGCCGACCGAAGGCCTTCCTACGAGTGCTGTAGCGCACAGCCACATCCAGCGCCGCCCGGGCCATCCCCAAGGCCCCGCCGGCAGATGTGAGTCTCTCAGGAATCATCATACGGTTAAATATGGCCGCCGCACCGTTCTCCTCACCCACAAGATTCTCCCTAGGCACCTTCACGTCACGAAAGACGATCCTGCCCGTACCCCCTCCTCGAGTGCCCATGAGGCCGTAGATCTTTTTCACTTCCACACCCATGTCCCTCTCTACAATGAAAGCGCTTAATGATTTATGGGCCGGAGCTTCAGGGTCCGTCTTGGCATAGACGAAGAAAAGATCCGCCCCTTCGGCACCTACAATGAATCTCTTCTGGCCATTGAGAATGTAACAATCCCCATCCCTCCTGGCTGTGGTGGTGGCGCCAAAGAAATCTGAGCCACCCCGGGGCTCCGTCAGAGCCTCGGCGGCTATCAGTTTCCCCAGGAGCATGGACTTGAGATACTTCTCTTTCTGCTCCGGGGTACCGAAATTGTACAGGGCCTCTCCCACAATGCTGGGCATGGCAAAGGCACAACTCAGGGCCGTGCCCAGAACCCCCATCTCCTCCAGGGCGGCTATCTCTCCTGTCCAGGCCATGCCCCTTCCCCCGTATTCCTCGGGAAACCGGAGACCCAGAAGCCCCTGCTTGCCCAGCTTCTCCACAAACTCCCTGGGATACTCGATGTCATCGGCGTCCATTTTTCTCAGGAACTCGGGAGAGACCTCCTCTTTGACGAAACGCCTCACCTCGTCTCTCAGGGCCTTCTCTTCCCCGGTCAGCAGCACATCGTAGAACATACCACCCCTCCAGAAAAAATTGGTCCATACCCCAAAAATGAATGGGCATTCAGAAAAAGGCAAGGGAGGTGGATACTAGAATAAGATGTGCTTTAGTTGCTCAATGCCCAGCTCAACTGCTGAAAAACATCGGCCAGAGCGAGAAGTCAGTCCCTTTCTCTGTACAAGAGCTCCTCAATCTCCCGAATGATTACCGGCAAATTGGGTCGATCAAACCTTATCTCCGGCGCAGGAACACGATGACGCTTCATATCAGGTGGAATGTGCTTGTGGTGAGGAAAGGTTGGCGCTAAAGCAGGATCATCAGGATGTGGAAAGTCATCATACCAGTACAACCGCTCTTTGCCCCGATATACCTCATAGCCATAGGAAGCTATAAGCCCAGCCTCAAAATCCAATTCTTCTCTCACCCGCAATCGAAAACCCTGTGCAAAAAAGACCTCTCCCTCCGCTATCCCCGTGTATGGGCTAGTAGACCAAACCACCAGTGTGGAACGCTCAACGATAGGACGGTCAAGCAGTTCGGTTATGAAACAATTGTACCCGGCTAAAGACTTTAGAGGATTACTATTCATCAATATGCAGGCTGAAATCGCAGCACTTCGCTCAGATCATGTTCCTTCAACTGCGCCTCATAAGCCCTTTTGCGCCGTAGCCAGGTTTCGTAAATTCCCTTCCAACGGCTGAAATCCGCACGCGTTTCGTCATACTCATCGTATTTCGCCAGCTTGCCCGACATCAAAGCCTTATAGAAGTCCTCGCTGAGGATTCCATACTTCTCCTCGAAAAGGGTCAAGCGGCGCTCCAGCAGCTTCATTTCAATAACCAATTCATGGAGTTCCATTCTTTCCTCTCCCATGGACAAGTCGTCAACTGACTCCTGATCAAAATTATACTGTCTTGGTCTTAAAAATCTACCCGGAATGGCAAATTTGAGGCCCAGTTATTAACACCTCTGTAACTGACCACCACAAAGTGCCGAGAAATGAGAATCGAATGAGTCCAATTATCGGAAGACACTATCCAGTCCCTTCGAAATACAAACGACTTTGAACCAACCCCTCCATTTCATCTCTTATGGCTGCAATATCGTTCTCTACCTTCCTCCAGGCGTCTCTTTACATTTTTAAATCTTTGGCCTCTCCTCCAACCTCCATATCAATATATGCATCCCACATAATATCATCTATTTTTAAATTTATCCTTCAAATCTCTGCTCAAGAATATGGCATTCTTTTGAGTATATGAGTGGAACTCCGAAATCTTCCTTCGCACTTCATTCATCTTGTGGTAGAATTCTCTCTTTTGATAATAGCTAAGCCTATGCTCATTTAGTCTCTTTTTGAGCTTCTCTTTTTCATAGTTATGCAAAAATGAATCTTCTAAAAGTTTGTCTAGCTGCTCTTGAGTCATGCGATTGAAATCAGGACATTCTCTATATGTGGCTGTAAATCTGGCTAGTGCTACTATTGCTTCATGCAAAAGTTCCCAAGATTTCGGCAAAACCTCAAATTCTCTTTCGTGTATTTTGGTTACTCTATTAAACAATAACTTAACTCGCTTCTTCTAGCTCTTTATTCAATTCCTTCTTGTATCTTTCCAGTGATTCTGAAAATTGACTCTCTATTCATTTCTTGCCTAGGAATGCAAACATAGCGTAAGCCATTACCACGCTACCGCCTCCATAAACTGCAAGTTTACCAATAAAACTCAATACTTTATCTTGCATCACACTCCTCTTTTAATAAATCCACTCAACGAAAGATTTCATGCTCTCATAATCGCTGTCAAGTCTAAAAAAGCAAGCAAAGCAAGGCTTTTAGAAAGTTTCCTTTTCACACCATTTCCAAGAGCAACAACATAACATCAATCAGCCCAGTCACTTCACAAAAATTTTCGCCGAGTATCGATTAAAACCACCCATTCTCAAGAACCTTGAGGGGGCCAGCCTATCTCCTTTAGCCGGGCCTCTACCTGGTCTAGGTCAAATCTGATGTGGCTCAGGACTGCAAAAGTTCCCGTCCCATAGGCCACCAGGGAACCATCGGCAGTCTTCACCTCCGCCTTGGCCACAGCCAGCCTTTTGCCCTTGTGAACGATCCATCCCTCAGAGTAGATGTCCTGCCTATTGGGCGTTTTGATTATATAGGTGTGAAACTCTGTGGTGGTTACCCATATCCAAGGATACTGGGCCGCTGCCGTAAACCAGATGGCATTGTCCACCATGGCCCCTATGATGCCCCCGTGGATGTCCCCCATGGCGTGGCACACCCCGGGGTTAAAACGCAAAACAAAGTGAGCCCGGGCCTCGTCATCGAACCAGATATCGCTGTTCAGAGTTTTACTGATGGGCGCCTTCCTATAGACGGACTCCAATACCCTGGCCCACTCCATAATACGCTCATCCATACCCACCCCCATCAAAGTCTCCTCACGATTCCTTCATTGGCACGCTGCAGCTGCTCCAGTTCAAAATCCCAAAGAGGCACCTCCACCACCCGGACAACCCCCTTTAGATCCATCATGACAGGAACGGCCATGATCCCGCGGAAACCATAAAACTCACCCTTTAAAACGACATGCAGCGGTCCATAAAACCACCCCTTGGTCAACAGATCCTCTAAGATCATCATCACGGCCCCCGCAGGACCAACCACGGTCTTGGAACCGCTGTAATGGGTGAGCCATGGCCTGATGAACAACCTGTAAAGCATAGGCATCCGGTCCAGCTCCTGAAAGATCTCTACCAAGGGCCTTTCCTTCATATCACTGATGAGACGGGACCAGACCTCCATAAGGGGTGAATGAGCTCTAATGGCCAACTCCTCTCGTATCCTGGCCTCCGTAGTCTCCCTCTCCCAGCCGGAAACCCTTACGGAGCTCCATAAGGGAACCATCAGGGGACCGTGATCCCCCAGGACCATGGCCGACACATCACCCACGGGGACACCCCAGGCCCGTGCAATCTCCTTCCTAAACCTCAGGGTATCCAACAAACAGCCCATACCTACTACCTTATCGAGACCCAGCCTATCCGCAAACACCTCAACTCCCAATTCCACAGGATTAGAAACATGGATCACGATGGACCTGGGAGAAACAAGATCCGCGTAATATCGAAAGACCTCCAGATTATAGGCCCTGAGTTTCTCCCGGGTGAAGTCTGTAGTGGGCGACCGTGGAAAGGTAACCCCCGCCGTCATCACCACCAACTGGGCATCGATCTCCTCAGGGTCTAAACATACCTCCACCTGAGGTAAAAGGCCCCCGAAGGCGTCTTTAAGGTCTTCCAACAAGCCATAGAGAAGATCCTTGGAAGCACCTGAGGAGCGCCCCACAAGGACAACCCTGTGATCCTTGCTTAAAAGCCTAGAGCGGGCAAGGAGCAACACCAAACGTCTTCCGATATCACCGCTGGCTCCCACTATAGCAATAGTCATCCCAACTCCTCATGCCTCTAAAACAGTGGTCTCCAGACTCAAGAGTTTGGGGCCTTGTTTAAGCTTAAAGGTTTCACCCAGTGCATCCCACTCCCACCCAGAGTATCCATAGCCACCCACGGCCTTCACCACAAAGGCCCCCCTCCAGGATTCTGATCTGGGCTCATTGACGCTCACGGTGCCAAATTTGCCAAAGACAATATCCGGTACCTCGTGCATGTAGGGCTCACCCCTCAGAGCCGAGGCAATTTTTTCCGCTTCTTCTTCCCCGTAAACCGCTGCCCTCAGTCCATATCGGTTCCTTTTTGCCATAGAGATCACCTCGCTCGGAGCATCAAAGGGGATCACAAAGCTTACAGGACCAAAGGTTTCTTCCTGGACCCCCAACATATCGGGTGTGGCGTCCGCCACTATGGTGGGAAAGACGAGGTTACCATCAACCTTTCCACCCAAAACAATGCGCCCTCCCCTCTTTTTTGCATCTTCCAGCTGCCTTTTTATGTTCTCCACCGCCAAGGGGCTTCCCAGGGGAGTCACTATGGTATCAGGATCCCAGGGATCTCCCACCTTCGCCTCTTTGCTCTTCTCCACAAAAGCTTCTAAAAAATCATGGTAAATGTCCTTTTGTACATAGATATTCTCAGGTGCAGTACAGGTTTGCCCCGAATAGGAGTACTTGGCCTCATAAAGATCCTGAATAGCCTCCTCAAAAGAGGCATCGTTTAAAACGATGAAGGGGTCACTACCCGGACCCTCAAAGATGAGACGCTTCTTGTGGGTCAATACCATCTCCTTATAGGGAAGCACGGTATGCTCTGAGCCGAAAACACAGATGGCCCTTACGCACTCATCCCTAATGGCCCATTCTATAAACTCCCGCCCAGGGCGATAGTCGAAGGTAACTTCCCGCCCAAAAATGGGGAAATAGATAGACTCCAAAAGACGGGCTATGTCAGACCCCTTAGAGGAAAACTTCACCCTCACCCTGTTTCCCGCCAGGAATATGGTAGCAATGACTATGTTGAGCCAGGCGCTTCCATTGTACGAGAGAGCCAAGGCAACTTCTTGCTGGTCCTCCTGGCATATGGAGCGTCTTCCCGCGAGGATCTCCTCCACCCTCCAGCACATCTTCAGGCGCTCCACGGAGACCGAGATCTCCTGATGATTGTCACGAAAGGAAAAGCCTATATCCTTGATGGCCAGCTCCACAAGATCATCCCTGTGGGCCTCAAGCTCATCAGCAAGCCTGTAGACCTTCTCAAGCCTTTCACCAAACGAAGCAACGCCCATGATTGCTATTCTCCATTGTTATCCTTTGGAGGAAACGCCTTATCAAACCGATAAACCGTGCCCTTGGTGAGGGCGATCTTTCTCCCCCTTTCATCGGTCACAGTCATAACGTATGTGGCTGTCCTCTTGCCCAGGTGTTCCTCTCTCGCCTCTGCTACGATCCGCTCACCTGAGGAAACGGCCCTCAAAAAGCTCATGCTCACCTCAAGGGCCAAAGCAAGATACCCATGGCTGTTGCTGGCCAAGGCAAAGGCCAGATCGCTAAGGGAAAAGAGCACACCACCGTGGCAGACATCGGCAGCGTTTAAATGCTTATCCTCCACAGTAAGGGCCACCTTGGCATATCCAGGGGAGACCTCAAGGACCTCTGCTCCCAATAAACGCTTCAATCTATCCCTACCAGAGATATACTCCCCCACCTTTCTGGCTATAACCCTCTTTGACTCAACAACCATACCTTCCTCCTTCACTAGCTTTGTTCCCCTATACCACATCCCTTAACACTCAGGTGAAACGTCTCCTTCACTGACTGCCAGAATCCCCGCCAGGGAAAACCAGGTGATGTGATCGGCCCAGCGGGCCATGAGGTCCTGGGAGAGGGGCTCCCCCAGGATATACTCCAGGTCCCAGCGTCTCACCGTTATGAGGATCCTGCACTGGGCTACAACGCTCAGCTCGCAGAAAATAACCTCCTTGTCCACTTCTTCCTTTCCCATGAGCTCCCTGATGATGCCCAGGAGAATGCCTCTTTTGGGCTTTACGAGCTGGTGCCACAGGTCTTGAACGAGACCCGTGGGGTTGAGAAGCTCCATCAAATAGAGACGGACAAACCTTCCGTGGGGGCCTTGATCCATGAAAAACCTCACAATGGAATGGATGTAGTCCCTGAGCCGCTCCTGGGGTGGTTTGGAAGGATCGGGCTCCTCGGGCCCTGGGTACTGGGAGAAGGCGTATTTCCAGGCCTCAATGTAGAGGTGGGCCTTGTCTCCGAAGTGGTAGTTCACCGAAGCCACATTGGCCCCTGCCCGCCTGCAGATCTCGGCCACGGTGGCATCGTGGTAGCCCTTCTCAGAAAAGACCTGGCAGGCAGCTTCCAGCAGGCGATTCTTGGTCTCTTTACCGTCTCCCCTCACAGCCACAAGGCCACCCCCTTGACCTGCTCAAATTTGTATTTTAAATATGCATTTAAAATTGTCAAGGAGGAGGGGCATGGAACTCGCCTCACTGCCAGGCAGAACCTGGAGGAAACTAAGACCCACCACAGCCCTTTTGCTTCTCTTAGCCCTTCTCATCCCGGTTCCCAGCGCCCAGGGTAGGAGTCTCCAGAAAGGCCCTGTCCCCACAGTGGTGGTGGAACCTGCCGCCTTGAGGGATGTGAACCCTGCCCAGGAGTATGTGGGCCATGTGGAGGCCATCCAGGAGGTGGAGATCATGCC
The DNA here is from genome assembly GCA_003648675.1 of Aquificota bacterium. GTDB lineage: Bacteria > Thermosulfidibacterota > Thermosulfidibacteria > Thermosulfidibacterales > B14-G1 > B14-G1. The sequence continues at coordinate 3,002 of QMPS01000013.1, read as the reverse complement.
CCGGGTAGAGGGCTACCTGGTCAAGGTGAACTTCCAGGAAGGTCAGTACATACACAAGGGCAGCCTTCTCTACACCATAGAGCAACCCCCGTACCTCTCCAGGGTGAAACTATGGGGGGCCCGGGTGGCCCAGGCCAAGGCCGCCCTCTACAAGGCCGAAATGCGCCTCAAGAGGCTCAGGGCTGCCAGGCCCGAAAGCGTGCCTGCCACTGAGATGGACAACGCCGTGGCCAACAGGGACATGGCCCGGGCCCAGTTGAAAGAAGCCCAGGCCCAGCTGGAGCTGGCCAGGATCGACCTAGGCTACACCGAGATAAAGGCCCCCATAAGTGGATTGCTGGGAAAAACCTTCTTCACCAGGGGCAACCTGGTAGGCCCGGGGAAAGGCCCCCTGGCCCGGCTAGTCCAGCTGGAACCCATTAGGGTGGTCTATTCCATAAGCGACAGGGACCTCATCAAGCTCCAGAAGGCCATGAAAAAGGGTAGGAACCCTGGAGACCATTTCCTCATCAGGGTCCAGATAAGATTGCCCAACGGGGAGCTCTATCCGGAAACGGGCCAGGTGGAGTTCATAGACAACCATGTGGATCCCTCCACAGGCACCATAGCCGTGAGGGCGGTGTTCCCCAACAGGGACCACATCCTCCTCCCTGGAGAGTATGTAGATGTCCTGGTGAGCCGGGAGAAGGCCAGGAAAATGGTGACAGTACCCCAGAGGGCCGTCCTCACGGACCTCAAGGGCCACTACCTACTGGTGGTGGACAAAGAGCACCGGGTCAAGCAGGTGAGGGTGAAACTGGGACCCCAGGTGGGCACCCGATGGGTGGTGGAGTCAGGACTCCATCCTGGAAGCCTGGTCATCGTTGAGGGAATCCAAAAGGTCCACCCAGGTCAGGTGGTGAAAGCCATTCTCCAGGGTAAAGAAGGATAGTCCATGTTTTCCAGGATATTCATCGACAGGCCCCGCTTGGCCATGGTCATATCCATCATCATCACTCTGGCTGGGCTAATTGCCCTTACCAGGATCCCCGTGGCCAAGTTTCCCAGCATCCTCCCTCCCCAGGTGAGGGTGAGGGCCTACTATCCAGGGGCCGACGCGGAGACAGTGGCCAAAACCGTGGCAGCTCCCATAGAAAAGGAAATGAATGGAGTAGACAACATGCTCTATATGGAATCCACTTCTTCCAATGACGGATCATACATGCTCACCATCACCTTTGCCGTGGGTACAAACCCTGACATAAACCAGGTGAACGTTCAGAACCGGATCCAGCTGGCCCTGCCCAGACTACCCGACGAGGTGGTGGCCCAGGGCCTGGACATCAGAAAGCGGTCCCTCAACATGCTGGCGATCCTGGTCTTCTACTCCCCCAAAGGCACCAGGTCCAAGATCTACCTGAGCAACTACATAGACCGGTACGTCAAGGACGACCTGGTGCGCCTCAAGGGCATCAGCGATGCCTACATCTATGGAGAAAGGCGCTACAGCATGAGGATCTGGTTGGACCCTCGCCGACTCACAGCCATGAACCTCACCCCCCAAGACGTAATAGCCGCCATCAGAAGTCAGAACATCCAAGCGGCCCTGGGCTCCTTGGGAGCAGAACCCATAGGAAAGGAGCAGCAGCTCCAGTTCACACTAAGGACCAAGGGAAGGCTCAAGAGCGCGGACGAGTTCAAGAGAATAGTGATCCGCACCAACGCTTCAGGGGGGGTAGTGCGTGTGGGAGATGTGGCCCGGGTAAAATTGGAAGGAGAAAGCTATATAACCAGCTCCTTTCTCAATGGCAGGCCTAGCATTGGGATGGCCCTGTACAGGGCCACGGGGGCAAACGCCCTGGACGCCATGAAAGAGGTGAGAGAGGAGCTCAAGCGCCTCTCTAAACACTTTCCCCGGGATGTGGACTACAAGATCATCATGGACTCCACCAGGTATATCCGGGCCTCCATCCACGAGATAATCCTCACCCTCTTCTTAACCGCCTTTTTGGTGATTCTGGTCATCTATGTCTTTCTCCAGAACTGGCGGGCAACTCTTATTCCCAGCGCCGCCGTTCCCGTATCCATCATTGGCACCTTCGCCGTCCTTCTGGCCCTGGGCATGAGCGCCAATACCATATCCCTTTTTGCCCTGGTCCTGGCCATAGGTCTGGTGGTGGATGACGCCATAGTGGTGGTGGAAAATGTCCACCGCCTCATGGAAGAAGAGGGCCTTCAAGCCAGGGAGGCCACCATAAAAAGCATGGAGCAGGTGACGGGGCCAATTGTGGCCACCACCCTGGTTCTTTTAGCCGTCTTCATGCCTATAGCCTTTGTCCCCGGCATCAGCGGCCAGCTATACAGGCAGTTCGCCGTCACCATCTGCGTCTCCGTCATCATCTCTGCCATTTGCGCCCTCACCCTGAGTCCTGCCCTGTGTGCGACGCTCTTCACCTCGGAGATCCGCCTCCACCAAAGGGGGCCCTTTGCCTTGTTCAACAAGTTTCTTAGCCTCTCTCGCAGGGGATACGTGGCGGTGGCAGGATGGCTCTTGAGGAAGCTCATAATCCTGGGAGTAATGTTTCTTTTGGTGGTGGGAAGTTCCTTCCTTCTCTTCAGAAGTATCCCCAGAAGCTTCCTACCCTTGGAAGATCAAGGCTATTTCTTCATAGACTTCCAGCTCCCCGAAGGGGCCTCCCAGGCCCGGACCATGGAGGTCTTAAAAAAGATCGGTGCAGAGATGAAGAAGATGGAGGGGGTAGAAGATGTTATCACCGTAAGCGGTTACAGCATCTTCAGCGGTATCGCCCCCAATGTGGGTTTTGGTCTAGCCAACCTCAAGGACTGGGACCAGCGCAAGAGACCCGACCTCCACCTCCAGGCCCTGGTTAGGAAGACCCAGATAAAACTCATGGCCCTGCCTTATGTAAACGCCTTTGCCTTCTCCCCTCCAGCCATTCTGGGCCTGGGCACCACGGGAGGCTTCGACTTCCGCCTGGAAGCCCGAGAAGGCCAAAGCCCCC